>NZ_JBAKGU010000014.1:0-99071 GCF_049065455.1 Microbacterium sp. SA156 | reverse complement strand
CCTGGGCGCGCAGCACCGCGTGACCGAGGCCCTTGGGGTCGCCCTGGCGGCCCCGGTGCCGGCGGCGGCTTCCGTCCCGGCGGCGCACCCGGCGGCGGCGGCTTCGCCGGCCGTCCCGGTCCCGGCGGCCGCGGTCGCGGCGGCACGGCCGGCGCTTTCGGCAAGGGCGGCGGCAAGTCCAAGCAGCGCAAGTCGCGTCGGGCGAAGCGTCAAGAGTTCGAGATGCGGGAGGCGCCGATCGTCGGCGGCGTCAAGGTCCCGCGCGGCGACGGCAACACCGTCATCCGGATGCGCCGCGGCGCATCGATCTCCGACTTCGCCGACAAGATCGAGTCGATCACCGGCATGAGCGTCCAGCCGGGCAACCTCGTCACGGTGCTGTTCCACCTCGGTGAGATGGCGACCGCGACGGAGTCGCTCGACGAGGCCACGTTCGAGGTGCTGGGCTCCGAGCTCGGCTACAAGATCCAGATCGTCTCGCCCGAGGACGAGGACAAGGAGCTCCTCGAGGGCTTCGGCCTCGACCTCGAGAAGGAGGAGCTCGAGGAGGACGACGCCGACCTCGAGATCCGTCCCCCGGTGGTCACGGTCATGGGTCACGTCGACCACGGAAAGACGCGACTGCTCGACGCCATCCGCAAGACGAACGTCGTCGCGGGCGAGGCCGGCGGCATCACGCAGCACATCGGCGCGTACCAGGTGTGGACCGAGCACGAGGGCTTCGAGCGCGCGATCACCTTCATCGACACCCCGGGTCACGAGGCCTTCACGGCCATGCGCGCCCGCGGTGCCGAGGTGACCGACATCGCGATCCTCGTGGTCGCGGCCGACGACGGCATCATGCCGCAGACGGTCGAGGCCCTGAACCACGCGCAGGCGGCCGGCGTGCCGATCGTCGTCGCGGTCAACAAGGTCGACAAGCCCGAGGCGAACCCGGCCAAGGTGCGCCAGCAGCTGACCGAGTACGGTCTCGTGGCTGAGGAGTACGGCGGCGACGTCATGTTCGTCGACGTCTCCGCGCGTCAGAACATCGGCATCCAGGACCTCCTGGACGCCGTCCTCCTCACGGCGGACGCGGGTCTCGACCTGCGCGCGAACCCGAACAAGGCGGCGCGCGGTGTCGCGATCGAGGCGAAGCTCGACAAGGGCCGCGGCTCGGTGGCGACCGTGCTCGTCCAGGCGGGGACGCTGCGCGTCGGCGACCCGATCGTCGCCGGCACGGCGTACGGCCGCGTCCGCGCGATGATCGACGAGAACGGCGACGCCGTCACCGAGGCCGCTCCCTCGCGGCCCGTGCAGGTGCAGGGTCTCAGCTCGGTTCCCCGGGCCGGCGACACCTTCATCGTCACGGACGACGACCGCACGGCGCGTCAGATCGCCGAGAAGCGCGAGGCCGTCGAGCGCAACGCCCAGCTGGCCAAGGCCCGCAAGCGCATGTCGCTCGAGGAGTTCACGCGTGCGCTCGAAGAGGGCAAGGTCGAGTCGCTCAACCTCATCATCAAGGGCGACGTCGCCGGTGCCGTCGAGGCGCTGGAGGAGTCGCTGCTCAAGATCGAGGTCGACGAGAGCGTCCAGCTGCGGATCATCCACCGCGGTGTCGGCGCGATCACGGAGTCCGACGTCAACCTGGCCACGATCGACAACGCGATCGTGATCGGCTTCAACGTCCGCCCCGACGCCAAGGCCCGCGAGGCCGCGGCTCGCGAGGGCGTGGACGTCCGGTTCTACTCGGTCATCTACAACGCGATCGACGATGTCGAGCAGTCGCTCAAGGGCATGCTCAAGCCGGAGTACGAGGAGGTCCAGTCGGGCGTCGCGGAGATCCGCGAGGTCTTCCGCTCCTCCAAGTTCGGCAACATCGCGGGTGTCATCGTCCGCTCCGGCACGATCACGCGCAACGCCAAGGCGCGCGTCATCCGCGACGGCGTGGTCATCGCGGACGGCCTGGCGATCGAGTCGCTGCGCCGCTTCAAGGACGACGTCACCGAGGTCCGCACGGACTTCGAGGCGGGCATCGGCCTCGGCAAGTACAACGACATCCAGGTCGGCGACGAGATCGAGACGACCGAGATGGTCGAGAAGCCGCGCGGCTGACGCGGATCTCACCCACCGGCCCTGTCGGGCGGCTTTGGCCGCTCGGCAGGGCCGTCTCATCCAAGGAGGACAACATGGCCGGACAGGAACGTCAGGCGCGGCTCGCGGATCGCATCCGCGTCATCCTCGCCGAGCGCCTCGAGAAGGGCCTGCGCGATCCGCGGCTCGGCTTCGTGACGATCACGGACGTGCGCGTGTCGGGTGACCTGCAGCACGCGTCGGTCTTCTACACGGTGTACGGCTCCGACGAGGAGCGCGTCGCGAGCGGCGCGGCCCTCAAAGCCGCCACCGGCATGCTCCGCCGCGAGGTCGGGAAGCAGCTCAACACGCGGCTCACGCCGTCGCTCGAGTTCATCCCCGACGCGCTGCCGGAGACGGCCGACCACCTCACCGCGCTCCTGCGCGAGGCGCGCGAGCGCGACGAGGCGGTCGCCGGGCTCGCCGCTGGCGCGCAGTGGGCGGCGGGGGAGGACCCCTACGTCAAGCCGCGTGAGACGGCGGACGAAGACGACGCCTGAGCCTCACCGAGGCAGGCGCAGCAGCTCTCCGTCGGTCTCGACGAGTCCGTCGGACAGCAGCGAGAGGATGGCCCGGTCGCGCTGAGCGCGGTCGGGCCATTCCGCGATCACGGCGTCCTGCGGGGCGCCATCCGGGCCGGCCTCGCGGAGCCGGCGCAGCACGGCGCCGCGGGCCTGACGGTCGCTGCCCTCGTACCGGGCCTGCCGTCGCCGCGTGTCCGGCGTCTCGGGCCGCCCCGCCGCCAGCCACGCGCACGACGCGCGGACCGGGCACTCGTCGCATCGCGGGGCGCGCGCCGTGCACACGACCTGACCGAGCTCCATCGCCGCGGCGTTCATCGCCGCTGCCTCGGCCGGGGTCTCCGGCAGGAGCGCGGTCATCGCCTCGAGGTCGCGGCGGTGGGGAGGACCCGGCTGCGCGCGGCCGTCCACGGCGCGCGCGATGACGCGCCGGGTGTTCGTGTCGACGACGGGATGGCGGTCGCCGTACGCGAAGACCGCGACGGCCCGCGCCGTGTAGTCCCCGATGCCCGTGAGCGCGAGGAGCGCGTCCACGTCACGCGGGACGACGCCCTCGTGGCGGTCGCGGATCTCGACCGCGGCGCGGTGCAGCCAGAGTGCGCGGCGCGGGTAGCCGAGGTTCGCCCACTGCCGCACCGCCTCGGCCGGAGCGTCGTCGGCGAGCGCGGTCGGCGTCGGCCAGCGCTCGAGCCATGCCTCGAGGTGCGGGATCACGCGCGCGACCGGGGTCTGCTGGAGCATGAACTCGCTCACGAGCGTGCCCCAAGCCCCGTATCCCGGGCGGCGCCACGGCAGATCGCGCGCGTGCGCGCGGAACCACGGCACGAGCCTGTCGGCGAGGTCGAGGGTGGGCATCGTCTCAGCCTATGACGCGCTCATCCGCGCTCCGTGCGCACCCGTTCAGGTGCTTCGCATCGGGGCGCGACCGAAGCGTTATCGGACGGCGTCCTAACCGTTACCGACCCCGCCGATCCGGGCACTACCGTCGAAGAGGGGCAGCTGAGAGGAGATCATCATGATGCGCATCCGAGCGGGAATCGCTCTGACCGGGGTGCTGGCGCTCGCGATGGCCGGCTGCGCTTCGGAGGGAGATCCGGCCGACACCGCGGAGCCGACGTCGCCCTCGCCGAGCGAGAGCGCGTCGCCCTCGCAGACGCCGAGCACGCCGCCGCCCACCCCCACGACGCCCGGGCAGGACGCCGAGGACCCGGCTGACCCCGCCACGTGGGAGATCGAGGACGGCGAGCTCGGCCCGATCGAGCTCGGCGACGACTTCGACGAGGTCGTGGCGTCGCTCCCCGGCGACTGGGTGAACGACGACAGCTGCGCGTGGGTCGCGTACTGGAGCGCACCCGACGGCACGTACCTCGTGTCGTTCCAGCGCGACGCCGAGGGCGCCGGCCCCGTCATCGCCGCGACCGTCGAGTCGCTGAGCGACCGGTCGGGGATCGGCCCGCGGACCGAGGACGGCCTCGGTGTGGGCGCGACGCGCGAGGACGTCCTCGCGGTGCACCCCGACGCCGTCGAGGTCGACTCGCCGATCGAGGGCATCTCGTTCCTGCGGATCGACGACGACGACGCGTCGGACGGATCCGTGTTCTTCCAGTACGCGGACGGACAGGACGGGGCGACCCGGGTGGCGGTCACGACGCTCGAGACCCCTGCGTACGAGGCCTGCGCCTGACCCGTCCGCGGGGCACTCGGCAGACGCAATACGCTGGAGGGATGGCGTCACGCGTTCCCCAGGCCGGAGGCATCCTGCTCGTCGACAAACCGGGAGGCCTGACGAGCCATGACGTGGTCGCGCGCTCACGGCGCGCCTTCGGAACCCGGAGGATCGGCCACGCCGGAACGCTCGACCCGATGGCGACGGGGCTCCTCGTCCTCGGGATCGAGGGGTCGACGCGCCTGCTGACGTATCTCGTGGGCCTCGACAAGACCTATACCGCGACCATCCGGCTCGGGCAGTCCACGACGACGGACGACGCCGAGGGCGACGTCACCGCATCCGTCTCGCCGGAGACCCTCGCTGCCGTCGCGGACGCGGACATCGCACGCGGCGTCGCCGCGCTGACCGGCCCGATCTCGCAGGTGCCGAGCGCGGTGTCCGCGATCAAGGTCGACGGACGCCGGGCGTACGACCGGGTGCGGGCGGGCGAGGAGGTCGAGCTCGCGGCGCGCGAGGTCACGATCTCGCGCTTCGAGATCGACGCCGTGCGCCGATCCGAGGGGGCGATCGATCTCGACGTCGCCGTGGACTGCTCGTCGGGAACGTACATCCGCGCCCTCGCGCGCGACCTCGGCGTCGCGCTCGGAGTTGGCGGGCACCTCACCGCGCTGCGTCGCACGCACGTCGGGCCGTTCGACGTCGCGGACGCGGCCGCGGTCGACGACCGGCTCGCCGACGCGCCCCTCCTTCCGCCCGCCGACGTGGCCGCCAGCGTCCTCGGCCGCTTCGACGCGACCGTCGACGAGGCGCGAGACCTGCGCCACGGCAAGCGGCTCGCCGGCGCGGCCGCACGCGTCCCCGGCGCTCTCGCTGCCGCCATCGGTCCGGATGGCGCGCTCATCGGGATCGTCGAGAAGCGCGGATCCGCCCTCAAGAGCGCCATGAACATGCCGGAGCCTCAGGGAGGCGCCGCATGATCGCGTGGTTCACGATCGCGCAGGTCGCCGTCGCGAGCCTCGCGGGCGCGCTGTGCGTCATCCTCGGACTCGCCGGACGGCGCCCGAGCGACCTCTCCGTGGGCGCCATGGCTCTCGTGCAGGTGCTCCTCGTCGTGCAGATCGTCATCGCGATCATCGCGCCGCTCGCAGGCAACCCGCCCACGGGCGACCTGCTCGAGTTCTGGACCTACCTCGTGTCGGCCGCGCTCCTTCCCGTCGCGGGCGTCGTGTGGGCCTTCATCGACCGCAGTCGCTGGAGCGTCGTCGTCATGGGGGTGCTCGGGCTCGCCGTCGCCGTGATGGTGTACCGCATGCACGTGATCTGGACGATCCAGGTGGCCTGACCGCGCTCTCGCGCGGCCCGCGCGCAGGTGCGCCGCCTAAAATGGAGCCGTTATGACAGAGCCAGCGCGCACCCGCCGGATGACCGGCGTGGGCATCGTCCTCGTGTTCGTGTACGGCGTGATGGCGCTGGCCGCCACCGGGCGGTCGTTCGTGCAGATCGTGCGCGCGTTCGACGAGGCGCCCGTGGCCTACACCCTGTCGGCGGCGTCGGCCGTCGTGTACATCCTCGCGACTCTCGCGCTGATGTTCTCGAAGAGCGACGCGTGGTACCGCGTCGCGTGGGTGTCGGTGATCTTCGAGCTCGCGGGCGTCATCATCGTGGGCTCCCTGAGCATCGCGCTCCCCGCCCTGTTCCAGCACCCGACCGTGTGGTCGCTCTACGGAAGCGGATACGTCTGGATCCCGCTCGTGCTGCCGTTCTTCGGCATCTGGTGGCTCGCGACGCACCGCCCCGCCCGCTCGCGGCAGGCCGCGGAGGTCGCCCGATGATGCTCTTCCGCGACGCCGGCGAGGTGCCGGAGGGGTTCGGGCCCTCCGTCGTCGCGATCGGCAAGTTCGACGGCGTGCACGCGGGGCACCGCGCGCTCATCGAGCGGATGCTCGTCGATGCCGCGGGCACGGACGCCCGCACGGTGGCTGTCACGTTCGATCGGAACCCGCTCGCGCTCATCGCGCCTGCCCGCTGCCCGCAGCCGCTCGTGAGCGTGCAGCAGAAGGTCGACCTCCTCGAGCGCACGGGCGTCGACGCGACGCTGCTGCTCGCGTTCGACGAGCAGCTCGCGGCGGAGCCCGCGGAGAGCTTCGTCGAGCGCGTGCTCGTCGGCGCGCTGCGCGCGCAGCGGGTCCTCGTGGGGAGCGACTTCCGCTTCGGGCGCGGGGGAGCGGGCGACGCCGCGCTGCTCGAGCGGATGGGCGCCGAGCACGGGTTCTCGGTCGAGATCATGCCCGACATCGCCAGCTCGGGCGACGGGCGCCGCGTGTCGTCGTCGTGGATCCGCGAGCTCCTCGACGCGGGCGACGTCGAGCGCGCCGCGAAGCTGCTCGGTCGCCGGCACGCCGTGCGCGGCGAGATCGTGCACGGGCTGAAGCGCGGGCGCGAGCTGGGCTTCCCGACGGCGAACCTCGCGCAGGACGCCGAGGGGTTCATTCCCGCCGACGGCGTGTACGCGGGATGGCTCGTCGTCCCGCGCGGAGAGCTCGGCTCGGTCGTGCGGTACCCCGCGGCGATCTCGGTCGGCACGAACCCGACCTTCGACGACGTCGCGCAGCGCCAGGTCGAGGCGTACGTGCTCGACGAGGACGACCTCGACCTCTACGGGCTGAGGGTCGAGGTGCAGTTCGCGGCGCGCATCCGAGGGATGGTCGCGTTCGAGGGCATCGAGAAGCTCATCATCCAGATGACCGACGACGTCGCGCGCGTGCGCGAGATCCTCGCGGGCGGCTGACGCTCAGTACGAGGTGGAGTCCTCGGCGCCCGTGGCGACGCCTCCCGCGGCGCGCGCCCGCAGCTCGCCGAGGATCGTCGCGCTCGCGCTCGTCCCGAGGCGGGTCGCGCCGGCCTCGAGCATCGCGATCGCGGCGTCCAGCCCGCGGACGCCGCCCGACGCCTTCACCTGGACGGCGGAGGAGACGCTGCGGCGCATGAGCTCGACGTGCGGCACCGTGGCGCCGCCGCCGGCGAAGCCCGTCGACGTCTTGACGAACGTCGCGCCGCCGGCCTCCGTGAGCCGGCTGCCGCGCGCGATCTGCTCCTCGTCGAGGAGGCTCGTCTCGAGAATGACCTTCGTGACGAGGCCGTCTGCGGCGTCGACGACGGCGCGGATGTCCGCCTCGACCCGGTCGTCCTCGCCGCCGCGCAGGGCGCCGATGTGCACGACCATGTCGAACTCGGTGGCCCCGTCCTCGCGCGCCTGACGCAGCTCGGCGACCTTGGCGGCGGTCGACGTCGTGCCGTTCGGGAAGCCGATCACGGTGCCGACGGCGACGCCAGAGCCCTCGAGCCGGCGCACGGCGTACGCGACGTCGGACGGGCGCACGCACACGCTGAACACCTTCCACTCGGCCGCGATGTCGAGTTCGCGATCGACGTCGGCGCGCGTGAAGTCGGGCTTGAGGATCGCGTGGTCGATGGCGGCGGCGACAGCCGCCTCGGTGAGCTCGATGGCCATGCGCCCAGCCTACCTTCGCCTGCCGGGCCGCCGCCCGAGGCCGGTGCGGCGCGATTGCATCACGATCGGCGTGCGTCGTCGCCTGCGCGCCATCCGCTCGGATAGCGTCGAGAGCATGATGCGCCGTGCACTCGCCCCCCTCCTCGCAGCGGGCGTCCTCCTCTCTCTCGCAGGATGCGCGAGCAGCGTCGGCACCGGCCAGGGCACGGAGCCCGATCGCACGCCCTCAGCGACCTCCACTCCGACGACCGCGCCGACGACATCCGTGCCCACGACCGCGCCCGGCGTGTTCACGATGCCTGCCTCGTGCGAGCAGGCCTGGTCGCGCGAGGCGCTCTCGATCCTCAGCGAGGAGGCCGGCGCGCTGAACGACCCGGGTCTCACGATGCTCTCGACCGAGGTGGTCCCCGCCCTCGAGGTGCTCGACGCCGTCGAGCCGCTGCGCTGCACGTGGGGGCTCGCGAGCGAGGTCGGCATCGCGACGACCCTCGCCGCCGTCGACGAGGCCCAGACCGAGACCATCCGCACCGCGCTGCTCGCCGAGGGCTTCACCTGCGAGGAGCGCGAGGTCGTCACTCGCTGCGAGCTCGAGACGGAGCTGACCGGGGAGGTGCCCGGAGCGACCGGCGAGGTGCACGTGCTCGGCGGAGGCGGGTGGGCCGCGACGCACTGGCTGAACGCCGACTTCGAGCCCCAGTACACCGACGACCTCATCGCGACGCTCTGGATGTGACCGCGCCTGGTGGGATCCGGCGCGCGATGGCGTAGAATGCCCGTGAGGCTTCCGCTCATCCGTTCGACGCGACAGCGCCGGAGGAGCGGGCCGCGTCACCGGACGCCGGAGTGCGCGCGCTGTTCGGTCGCCGTCCGTCGATCCAGGCGGTCGGCGCCGCCGCAGTCCGGCAGGGCGTGACGCACGCACGACTTCGACCGGCCAGGCACCAGCGGCTGCCGGCAGCGACGCTCAGGAGGAGCATGCCGACCACGGCACCCGCGCGACAGCGCAAGAAGTCCTCGTCCGCACGACGCGACGACGAGGCCCCGATCATCCCGATCCTCGCGCGCAAGGTGCGCGAGATCGAGGCCAAGGCGCAGCGCAACAAGCTCGGCCCGACCAACCGGGTCAAGTTCCAGGTCATCGCGTTCCTCGTGCGCGAGGAGCGCGCCCGCGTCAAGGCCGACGACGCGCTCTCCGACGCCGCGCGCGCCGAGCTGCTCAAGCGGCTCGACGGCGTCGCGACCATCCTCGCGAAGACCGCGGCACGCGACACCTCCCTCATCCAGCTCCTCGAGGCCGACCACGCGACGTCGCCCGTCGCGCGCCGGATGCGCCGCGACTGGCTGCTCGAGTCGGGTGCGGAGCTGCCGCCCGAGGAGCTCGTCATCACCGACGAGAAGCCCGCGCTGCCCGCGACCGTCGTCGCGCCCGTCGTCTCCGAGCGCGCCGTGACGCCGCCGCAGATCGAGGCGCGCCGCGAGGCGAACCCCTTCCTCGCACCCGACCTCTCGCGCGTGCCCGCCGGCCCGACGCCGCGTCGACGGCTCGACGGCTGGGAGCTCATGGGGCCGCTCTACAAGGCGTTCGAGCTGGGCGCCGGCGGCGGGGCCGCCACGATGCCCCTCCCGCCCGTGCCCGAGTTCGACCGGCTCTCGCCCAAGGGGCTCGAGATCATGCCGCATCAGTCCCGGTTCCTCGAGGCGGTGCGCGCGGGTCACCGCGAGTTCCTCCTCGCCGACGAGCCCGGTCTCGGGAAGACGGCCGAGTCGGTGCTCGCGGCGTCGGTCGCCGAGGCGTACCCGCTCGTGGTGGTCGTGCCCAACGTCGTCAAGATGAACTGGGCGCGCGAGGTGGAGCGCTGGACGCCGCAGCGCCGCGCGACGGTCATCAACGGCGACGGGCAGGACGTCGACGCCTTCGCCGACGTCTTCATCGTGAACTACGAGATCCTCGACCGGCACATCGGATGGCTCGCGACGCTCGGGCTGCGGGGGATGGTCGTCGACGAGGCCCACTTCATCAAGAACCTGTCGTCGCAGCGCTCGCAGAACGTGCTCGCGCTGTCGCAGAGCATCCGCGAGTCGACGCCCGGCGGCAAGCCGCTCCTCCTCGCCCTCACCGGCACGCCGCTCATCAACGACGTGGAGGACTTCGACGCGATCTGGCGCTTCCTCGGGTGGACGAACGGCGAGAAGCCCGGTCCGGAGCTCATGGAGAAGCTCGACGCGACGGGGCTCACCCCGGCCGACAAGGCGTTCTACCCCGAGGCGCGCGAGGCCGTCATCTCGATGGGCATCGTGCGACGTCGCAAGAAGGATGTCGCGGCCGACCTGCCCGACAAGCTCATCGCCGATCTGCCCGTGCAGCTCGACGACGAGTTCGGGCGCAGCATCCGCGCCGCCGAGCGCGAGCTCGGGGAGCGTCTCGCCGCTCGCTACCGCCGGATCATCGAGGCGCGCGGCGAGCGCGGGCTCGAGGCGGGCGAGATCGACGACGACATCGTGCGCCTCGTCGCGCAGGGCGAGCTCGACGAGTCGAAGGCCGCGGGCACAAGCGGCGACAACGTGTTCGCGATGGTGCGGCGGATCGGCCAGGCGAAGGCCCTGCTCGCGGCGGACTACGCCGCGCAGCTGCAGCGCTCGGTCGGCAAGGTCGTCTTCTTCGCCAAGCACATCGACGTCATGGACCAGGCGGAGGCGCACTTCGCCGCGGCAGGCATCAAGGCGGTCTCGGTGCGCGGAGAGCAGACCGGCGCCGTGCGCCAGGCGGCGATCGACGCGTTCAACAACGATCCCGAGGTCGGCATCGCGGTCTGCTCGCTGACGGCTGCGGGCGTGGGCGTGAACATGCAGGTCTCGTCGAACGTCGTGCTCGCGGAGCTGAGCTGGACGGCCGCCGAGCAGACGCAGGCGATCGACCGCGTCCACCGCATCGGGCAGGACGAGCCGGTCACCGCGTGGCGGATCATCGCCGCGCACACGATCGACACGAAGATCGCCGAGCTCATCGACCGCAAGCAGGGTCTGGCGGGCCGCGCGCTCGACGGCGAGGCCTTCGACGAGACGTCGAGCGACTCGGTCCAGCTGGCCGCGCTCATGCACCTGCTCCGCCAGGCTCTGGGCGACGACTAGGCTCCCACCGCATGCGGCGCCCGGGAGGGGAAAGGACACCCTCCCGGATGCCCTAGCGTTGTTGTCATGAAGATCGGCGTTCTGACGAGTGGTGGCGACTGCCCCGGCCTCAATGCAGTCATCCGTGGTGCGGTGCTCAAGGGCACCGAGGCGTACGACATGGAGTTCGTCGGCATCCGCGACGGCTGGAAGGGGCTCGTGGAGGCGGACTTCTTCCCCCTCACGCGACGCGACGTCAAGGGCCTCTCGAAGGTCGGCGGGACGATCCTCGGGACGAGCCGCACGAACCCCTACGAGGGCGACCGCGGCGGTGCCGAGAACATCGCGAAGACGCTTTACGGGCACAAGCTCGACGGCATCATCGCGATCGGCGGCGAGGGCACTCTCGCGGCCGCGCAGCGCCTCAACAACGACGGGATCCCCGTCCTCGGCGTCCCCAAGACCATCGACAACGACCTGCGCGCGACCGACTACTCGTTCGGCTTCGACACGGCCGTGAACATCGCGACGGACGCGATGGACCGGCTCCGCACGACGGGCGACTCGCACCAGCGCTGCATGGTGGCCGAGGTCATGGGCCGTCACGTGGGCTGGATCGCCCTGCACTCGGGCATGGCCGCCGGCGCGCACATCATCTGCATCCCCGAGGTGCCGCTGTCGCTCGAGGAGATCACCGAGCACGTGCTCGCCGCCGCGGAGCGCGGTCGCGCCCCGCTCGTCGTGGTCGCCGAGGGCTTCAAGCTGAAGGGCCAGGAAGAGGCGTACAGCGACAAGGGCCTCGACGCGTTCAACCGCCCCCGCCTCGGGGGCATCAGCGAGGTGCTGGCACCGCTCATCGAGCAGGCGACCGGGATCGAGACCCGCTCGACCGTGCTCGGCCACATCCAGCGCGGCGGCGCCCCCTCGGGCTTCGACCGCGTGCTCGCGACGCGCCTCGGGCTGCACGCCGCCGACGCCGTCGTGGATGGCGCGTGGGGCCAGATGGTCGCGATGCAGGGCACCGACATCGTGCGAGTGCCGTTCACGGAGGCGCTCGGCGAGCTGCACACCGTGCCGCTCGCCCGCTACGAGGAGGCCGCAGCCCTCTTCGGCTGATCCTCCCTCCTCCCGTGTCTCATTCTCGGCGGGAATCGCTGCCGCGTTCCCGCCGAGAATGAGACACGCGTCACGCGGGGGCACCGGGGCGCCATCCGCGTTCCCGCAGCGCGGCCGCGACGAGCCCGGCCGCAGCCGGGCTCGGTCCGGCGAGGTGATGCCGCAGGATCCGCACCATGAGCCATCCGCGCCTGCGCACGGCCTCCCAGCGGTCCGCGTCGCGCTCGAACTGCCGTGCGTCCTGCGCGTGCACGCGTCCGTCGTACTCGACGCACACCCGTCGCCGCAGGTAGGCCATGTCGAACCGCGCGACGTGCGTGCCGTCGGCGTCGTGGAGATCCCAGTTCAGCTCCGGCTCGGGCAGGCCGCCCCGCCAGATCGCGAGCCTCGTCCGCGTCTCGCCGGGCGACTCCGCTCCCGGCCGGGTGAGGGCGAGCGCCTTCGCCAGGCGGCGGCCGCGCACGTCGCCCATGATCTCGACCTCCGCCGCGAGATCCGCGAGGGTGAGCACCCCGTGGCGGCGACCGGCGAGGTGATCGGCCGCGACGACGAGCTCGTCCAGCGTCCAGAGCCCGCCGACCTGGCGCCAGGCGCGGGCGGGCGACTCCAGCGGGAGCTCGGCATCTGGGTACAGGAGAGCCTCGCGTCGCTGCAGTCGATGGCCGCGGATCCCCGCGATGCGGGGCGGATGGGATGGCCGGTGCACCGACACGTGCAGCTGCGCGTTCGCCCGAGCCGGCACCGGCCCTCCAATGAGGCCGAGCGCGGTGTCGTGGCTGTAGAACTCGCCGGGCTTCAGCCGCGGCGCATACTCGAGGCATCTCTCGCGGAGGCTCTCGGGGGCGAGGGCGCGCGGCGTCCGCACCCCGGGATAGGGGCGGTCGAGGTCGAGGGCCCGGAGCCGTGCGGTCGAGATGCCGCGATCGAGCGCGTCACGCACGTGGAACGGCGCAGTGGCCAAGTCGAGGGGGAGAGGCTCAGGACGACGCGACATAGCGGCAGGATGGCCCGACGGAGCCGACCGGAGCGGCGCCTGCGCGCGCGGATCGGCGCCGATCCGGCGCGCCCCCGCCCTGTGCACGCGGTGTCGCCGTCGTTGCGCGGGTGTCCGGGGTCGTCCGGCGCTCGCCCGGGGTCGTCCGGCGTGCCATCCATGTCTCATCTCTTGCGGCTTTCGCCGTGCGATTCCCGCGCGAAGTGAGACACGGGGCGGGACCGGGCCGTGCATGTCTCGATTGCTGCGGTCATGGGAGGCGAATTCCCGCGCGAAGTGAGACACGTGTTCAGCGCGGGCCGTGCATGTCTCGATTGCTGCGGTCATGGGAGGCGAATTCCCGCGCGAAGTGAGACACGGGTGCGGTAGCGGGCGGTGCATGTCTCGATTGCTGCGGGCATGGGACGCGAATTCCCGCGCGAAGTGAGACATGCGGCCCTCGCGTCAGGCGATGGGGTCCTCGCGTCAGGAGACGGGCTCGTTGCGCCGCCGTCAGGGGCGACCCCTAGGCTGGCGGCATGGAGCAGTTCGGCAGGCATGCGCCCGCGCGGCGCACGATCGTCCACCTGAGCGACACCCACCTGCTCGCGGGCGGGCGCCTGCTCAACGGCGCGATCGACACCGACGCCAACCTCGTGCAGACCCTGGAGCGCGTCGAGCGCCTCGCGGGCGGCGTCGACGCGCTCGTCTTCACCGGCGACCTCGCCGACCTCGGCGAGCCCGAGGCCTACACCCGCCTGCGCGCCCTCGTCGACCCCGTGGCCGAGCGTCTGGGCGCTCCCGTCGTCTGGGTCGCGGGCAACCACGACGAGCGCCCCGAGCTGCGCCGCGACCTGCTCGGCCTGCCCGCGACGCAGGAGGCGGTGACCGGCGCATGGGATGTCGGCGGGCTGCGTCTCATCGCGCTCGACTCATCGGTCCCCGGATGGCACCACGGCGATCTCGACGACGGCCAGCTCGAGTGGCTCGCGGAGCAGCTCGCGACACCCGCGCCGCTCGGCACCGTCCTCGCGCTCCACCATCCGCCGCTGCCCAGCCACATCCCGCTGTTCGACATCCTCGAGCTGCGCCGCCAGGATGAGCTCGCGCGCGTCCTGCGCGGGTCGGACGTCCGCGCCATCCTCGCGGGGCATCTGCACTACTCGACGAGCGGCACCTTCGCGGGCATCCCCGTGAGCGTCGCATCGGCCTCCTGCTACACGATGGACATCGCGCTCCCGGCGCAGAGCGTGAACGGGATGGACGCGGGCCAGGCGTTCCACCTCGTGCACGTCTACGACGACACGATCACCCACTCGGTCGTGCCGGTCGCGTCAGCCGACCCGGGCGACTACTTCACCCCCGCGTGGTACGCCGAGATGGCCGCGCTCACCCCGCAGGAGCGGCTCGAGCGCTTCTCACGCAAGCCGGTCTGAGGCCTCGTCGGCGATCCCCAGGACGTCGAACATCCACGCGAGCTGGAACGCGCGCTCGCGCCACGCGTTGTAGCGGCCGCTCACGCCGCCGTGCCCTGCGGTCATCTCGCACCGCAGGAGCGCGTCCGCGTCGACCTCGCGCAGGCGCGCGACCCACTTCGCCGGCTCGACGTACAGCACGCGCGTGTCGTTGAGCGACGTCATCGCGAGGATGCGCGGGTAGCGTACGCCCTCGCGGACGTTCTCGTACGGCGTGTACGACTTCATGTACGCGTAGACCTCGGGGTCGTGCAGCGGGTCGCCCCACTCCTCCCACTCGATCACGGTGAGCGGGAGGGACGGGTCGAGGATGGTCGTGAGCGCGTCCACGAAGGGGACATCGGCGAGGATGCCCGCGAACAGCTCGGGGGCGAGATTCGCGACCGCGCCCATCAGCAGACCGCCGGCGGACCCGCCCTCGGCGACCATCCGGTCCGGCGAGGTGTACCCGCCGTCCACGAGGAAGCGCGCGACGTCGACGAAGTCGGTGAACGAGTTGCGCTTGTTCGCGAGCTTGCCGTCCTCGTACCACGCGCGGCCCATCTCGCCGCCGCCGCGCACATGGGCGACAGCGAAGACGACGCCCCGGTCGAGCTCCGACAGGCGCGCGTACGAGAAGCCGGGGTCGATCGAGTGCTCGTACGAGCCGTAGCCGTACAGGTGCAGCGGGCGGGGTGCGGCGCCCGGGTCGCCGAAGGATCGCTTCCACACGACGGAGACGGGGATGAGCGTGCCGTCGGCCGCCGGCGCCCACAGTCGCTCCTGGCCGTAGTCGGCGGGGTCGTAGCCGCCGAGCACCTCGACGTGCTTGAGCTCGCGCAGCTCGCCGGTCTCGACCACGTAGTCGAACACCGTGCCAGGTGTCGTGAACGAGCCGTAGCTCAGTCGGACGACGGGCTGCGCCCACTCGGGGTTGCCTCCGGACCCCGCGTTGTACAGCGGCTCGTCGAACGCGATCTCGCGCACGGCGTGGGTCCGGTAGTCGAGGATGCCGACCCGCGGGATGCCGCCGGACCGGTACTCGACGATCGCGAAGTCGCGCAGGCAGTCGACGCTCTCGAGGCGCGTGCCGGGGGAGTGGGGGATGACGACCTCGGGCTCAGCGTCGGGGGCGTCGGCGGGCACGCGCACGAGCTCGAAGTCGAGCGCGCCGCGGTTGTGGAGCACGTAGAGCCAGTCCGCACCGTCGACGACGGCGTGGTCGACGGAGTACTCGATGCGCTCCGAGCGGCTCCAGATGGTCGTGCGGGGGACGGCTGCCGGATCCTCGGCGAGGCGGGGCAGGTCGGCGACGGGCAGCACCTGGATCTCGCTCGTCGTGTTCGACGCCGACTCGATCACGAGGTACTGCCGGCTGCGGGTGAAGCCCGCTCCGATCCAGAACGCGTCGTCGTCCTCGTGCGCGATCTCAACGTCGTGCTCGCGGGTCGGCTCGCCCACGCGGTGGAGCCAGACGCCGTCGGGGCGCCATGCATCGTCCACGGTCGAGTAGAGGATGAAGCGCCCGTCCGGGGTGAAGCGCGCCCCGCCGCCGAGTCCCTCGAGCCCGTCGGGCAGGAGCTCGCCGGTCGCGATGTCCTTCACGCGGACGGTGTATCGCTCGTCGCCCTGCGTGTCGACGCCCCACAGCATGCGCGAGCCGTCGGTCGTCACACTGAACGCCCCGAGTGCGAAGTACTCGTGTCCCTCCGCCTCGACGTTGCCGTCGAGCAGCACCTGCTCGCCCGGCACCTCGACGTCGACGTCGAGCTTCGGGGGAGTCCAGTCGTCCTCGCTCGCGAGCGGCGCGCGGCACTGGAGGCCGTACTGCCGGCCCTCGAGCGAGCGGCCGTAGTACCACCATCCGCCCTGGCGCACGGGGACCGTCAGGTCCGTCTCGCGCACGCGGCCCTTGATCTCCTGGAAGATCGTCTCGCGCAGCGGCTCGAGGTGGGCGAGACGGGCGTCGGTGTACGCGTTCTCCGCCTCGAGGTGCGCCCTCACCTCGGCGTCGTCCTTCGCGCGCAGCCACTCGTAGCCGTCCTCGACCACGTCGCCGTGATGCGTGCGGACGACAGGGCGTCGCGGGGCGGTCGGGGCGATGGGGGGCGCGGTCTGCGCATCGGGGGTCACGGGTCCACGCTAATGCGGACGAGCGCTCTCGCGGGGGAGGACATGGCACTTGTACGCTCTGTACATCGGACGCGAATGCCCTGTACGCGATGTCGAGAACCGAGCGCACCTGCCCTGAGTAGGATCGTGCACATCCCGCTCACATCGACGTGAAGACCCACGAGGAAGACGCACATGGTTCAGGACGCAACCCCCACCCGCACCGAGACCGACTCCCTGGGGTCCATGGAGATCCCCCGCGAGGCGTACTGGGGCATCCACACCGCGCGGGCGATGGAGAACTTCGACATCACGAAGCGCCCGATCTCGGTCTACCCCGAGCTCGTCGTCGCGCTGGCCATGGTGAAGCAGGCGGCTGCCCGCGCGAACGCCGAGATCGGCGTGCTCGACGCGCACCGGGCCGACCTCATCGATCGCGCCGCGCAGCTGGTGATCGACGGGCAGTTCCACGACGAGTTCCGCGTCGGCGTCATCCAGGGCGGTGCGGGGACCTCGACGAACATGAACGCGAACGAGGTCATCACCAACATCGCCCTCGAGCTCGCGGGACGCGAGCGCGGCGACTACGCGTACCTCTCGCCGATCGACCACACCAACCGCAGCCAGTCGACGAACGACGTGTACCCGACGTCGATCAAGATCGGGCTCTCGCTGTCGCTGCGCTCCCTCCTCGAGGAGCTCGACCTCCTGCGGCGGTCGTTCCTCGGCAAGGCCGTCGAGTTCCACGATGTGCTCAAGGTCGGACGCACGCAGCTGCAGGACGCCGTCCCCATGACGCTCGGGCAGGAGTTCCACGGCTTCGCGACGACGCTCGAGGCCGACTACCAGCGGCTCAACGAGAACGCCGTGCTCCTGCACGAGATCAACATGGGCGCGACGGCGATCGGCACCGGCATCACGACGCACCCCGGGTACGCGAAGGCCGTCGAGCGGCATCTCCGCGACATCACGGGACTCGACCTCGAGACGGCGAGCGACCTCGTCGAGTCCACGAGCGACACCGGCTCGTTCATGTCGTTCTCCGCGTCGCTCAAGCGCAACGCGATCAAGCTGTCGAAGATCTGCAACGACCTGCGCCTGCTCTCCTCGGGCCCGCAGGCCGGGTTCGGCGAGATCAACCTTCCGGCGCGCCAGGCGGGATCCAGCATCATGCCCGGCAAGGTGAACCCCGTGATCCCCGAGGTCGTGAACCAGGTCGCGTTCGCGGTCGCGGGAGCGGATGTCACGGTCACGATGGCGGTCGAGGCCGGTCAGCTGCAGCTCAACGCGTTCGAGCCGGTGATCGCGCACTCGATCTTCCAGTCGATCATCTGGATGCGCCAGGCGATGCGCACGCTGCGCGTCAACTGCGTCGACGGGATCACGGCGAACCGCGCGCGCCTGGGTGCGATGGTGGGCTCGAGCGTGGGCGTCATCACGGCGCTCACGCCGTTCATCGGTTACTCGGCCGCGGCGGCCCTCGCGAAGACCGCGCTGCTGACGAACCGCAACGTCGCCGACCTCGTCGTCGAGGCCGGTCTCATGGACCGCGACGAGGTCGAGAAGCAGCTCAGCCCGTCGCGCCTGTCCGGCCTCGAGCCGGTGACGTCGGTCATGCCCGTGATCGCGCCGGAGGACGTGCCGACCCAGGCGTAGCGCCCGGCATGCGAAGGCCCCCGCTCCGGAACCGGAGCGGGGGCCTTCGCATCAAGCGATCAGTCCGTCATGCGGCAGTGCGTCGTGAGCTCGCCGATGCCGTCGATCCCCACGGTCACGGTCGAGCGGTCGCGCAGGAGCACCTGCGGCGTCCGCGAGAACCCCGAGCCGCCGGGGCTGCCGGTCGAGATGAGCGTGCCCGGCAGGAGCGTGATCCCCTGCGACAGGTGCGAGATGAGCTTCGCGACCGTGCGCACCATCTGCCCGGTCGACGCGTCCTGCATCATGTGCCCGTCCACGCGCGTCCAGATGTGCAGGTCCTGCGGGTCCGCGATCTCGTCGGCCGTGACGATGTACGGCCCGACGGGCGTGAAGCCGTCGAGCGACTTGCAGCGGCACCACTGCGCCTCGGAGTACTGGATGTTCCGCGCCGAGATGTCGTTGACGACCGTGTACCCGAACACGTAGTCGAGGGCGTCCTCCTCGGAGACGTCCTTCGCCGGGCGGCCGATCACGACGCCGAGCTCGGCCTCGTAGTCCACGGCCTCGCTCATGCGACGCGACCACGTGGTGGTCTGCCCGTGGCCCTGGAGCGAGTTGGGCCAGAACGTGAACACCGTCGGGGTGTCGTCGGTCTTGAGGTTGAGCTCGCCCGAGTGCGCGGCGTAGTTGAGCCCGACGGCGAGCATGGTCGGCGGGGTGAGCAGGGCCGGTGCGAAGTCGAGCTCCGACACCGGCGTCCGCTGCCCTGCGCCGGCGGCGGCCCTGACCCGCTCCAGGAGCTCCGGTCCGCCCGCGATGAGCTGCTCGATCGTGTCGGGCGCGCCATCGACGAGCTCGGCGACCGCGACGGCGCCGTCGTCGTCGACGAGCGCGAGGGAAGGGGCGACGCCCCCGGGGAAGGTCACGTGGGCGAAGCGCATGGAATCCAGGCTATCGGCCGCCCGTGCACGATCCTGGGACGGATCTGCACAAAAGCGGAGCCATAGGCTGTGTGACATGACCTACGGCACCGGGCTCACGCCGCCGTCGCAGCAGCCGTTCTCGACGCCCTTCGATCAGCCGGAGCGCGCGCCGGGCGCGGCCATCCCGGTCGGCGGCCACACGCAGCCGCACCTTCCCCGCCTTCCCGTGCCCACGCGCCGAGGGCGCGGTGCGTGGATCTGGCTGTGGGCCGTCCTCGCGGTGCTGCTGTTCGGCCTCGCGTCGTACTTCACGAGCGCGCTCGGGACGGCCGCGTCGATCGTGGGCCTCGTGCTTGCCCTCGTGCCGTTCGCGCTCGTCGTGTCGGCGATGCTGTGGGTCGACCGCTGGGAGCCCGAGCCGCGGAGCCTTGTCGTGTTCGCGCTCGCGTGGGGAGCGATCGCCTCCGTGGGCTTCGCTCTGCTCTTCGACCTGGGGGTGCAGATGACGCTCCCGCGGTCGCCCGCGCTCGACCTCCTCGGCACGGTCGTGCAGGCGCCGATCGTCGAGGAGCTCGCGAAGGGGGCGGGGCTGCTCCTCATCCTCGTCATGGGGCGCCGCGCGTTCGACGGCCCTGTGGATGGCGTGGTGTACGGCGCGCTCGTGGGGGCGGGGTTCGCATTCACCGAGAACATCCAGTACTTCGCGGTGTCGGTGATCGAGGGCGGCGCCGCGTCGCTCACCTGGACGTTCGTGCTGCGCGGGCTCCTCTCGCCCTTCGCGCACGCGATGTTCACCGCGGTCACCGGCTACGCGCTCGGGCGCGCGGTGCGCCGCGGTGCGTCGTTCGGGGCCGCGCTCGGCCCGTGGCTCGGCGGACTGCTCGGCGCGATGGCCCTGCACGCGCTCTGGAACGGCTCGGCCACGTTCACCGACCTCGAGGGCTTCCTCCACCTCTACGTCGTCCTGCAGGTGCCGCTGTTCGTCATCTTCACGCTCGTGCTGGTGCGGCTCCGACGCGAGGAGGAGCGCCTCACGAAGCAGCGGCTGGGCGAGTACGCGGCGGCCGGATGGTTCACGCCGCAGGAGGTCGAGATGCTCGCGACCCCGGCCGGCCGGCGCGCGGGGATGGCGTGGGCGCGGACCCTGCGCGGCGACCGATCCGATCTCATGCGCGCGTTCATCCGGGACGCGACCGCGCTCGCCGCGACCCGCCAGCGCGCGGTGTCGGGGCGCGACCCGCACGCGGCGTCGGATGAGAGGGCGCTCCTCGCGCGGGCCGCGCACGCCCGCAGGGAGCTGCTGTCGTACTGATCGGGAATCGGCTCTTGACACGGCCGGAGCGCCCGGAGCATCCTTGAGTCAGATCCACTCAGCGCTCGGAAGTCTCGCAGGCATCGCCGCGGCCCGGGCGCTGAGTTCTGCTCCGGGGCCTATAGGAGTCCTCGTCGGTGCCCCTCGGCGAGGGCGCTCGGGCGGTCGGAGACGCCCAGCCTCCGGTACGCGGCGCGTACGTGCGACTTGGCGGTGTTGAGGCTCACGCCGACCTCGGCCGCGGCGTCCGCGAGTCTCTCGTGTCGGGCGACCGCCCTGAGCAGCACGAGCTGACGTGTCGTGAGCCGCTCGTAGCGATAGGCCGCAGCGGGGGTGCGCACGCGCTCGTGCATGAGGGAGTCGTCGAAGGCCAGCGGGGCTTCGGTGACCCGCGCGAGCGACGCGAGGTCAGGAGCCGAGACGACGGCCAGCGACGCGGGCAGTCCGTTCGCGTCCACGATCGTGCGTGCGGTTCGGACATCAGCGCGTGCGCCCTCCTCATCGCCGATCCGCAGCAGCGCGGCGGCGCGCACGACGAACGCCTCCGCCCGGACGCGCGGAGCGGGATTCGCGCGTTCCCGGGAGGCCTCGCGCAGGGCGCCGGCCGAGTCGCCGAGACCGAGCATGGCCACGGCCCGCCGCGTGCGCATGAGGCCCTCGCCCGAGCGCGGTCGGTCGGGTACGGCGGCGAGCGCGAGCAGCGCCGCCTCGTGGAGGCCCTGGTACGTGCGCAGCGTGCCGCGGGCGACGGCCAGCGACTGCGCGTTGAGCCCGCCGCGGGCGAAGCGCGCGCGCGAGCTCTCCACGTCGACCTCGAGTCCGCTGAGCGCGACGAGCGGGTCGAGCGAGCGCGCCCGAGCCGAGACGATCGCGCGCAGGGCGGACGCGAGCAGCCACAGCTCCTCGAACGACGCGCCGTCCTCGTCGAGCGCTTCGAGGCAGCCCGCGAAGTCGAGGCGATCGCTCGCACGGTAGGCGGCCGCGAGCTCAGCGCCGCACCGCACGAGGCGTATCTCGGGGTGCCGGGCAGCGAGGCGTTCGGCGCGCGCGAGCCAGAGGTCGGCTTCGGCGCCTGCGCCGAGGAGAGCGTGGATCCAGGCGAGCTCTCCGCACGCCTCCCGTGCGGCGCGCACGTTGCCGGTCTCCTCCGCCGCCGTGTGGGCCTCCTGCACGAGACTCGCGGCGCGCAGCAGGTTGCCCGCGGCGGCGAGCGTGACGCCCCACTGCAGGAGGAGGACCGGGAGGTGGACGCGGAGGTCTCGGGCATCGGCGTCTGGCAGTGCCTGGGCCGCGTCGTGCGCGGACTGGGCGACCGCAGCGGCCTCGTCGAAGCGGCCCTGCGTGCGCAGCGAGGCCGCGCGACCCGTGAGCAGCGGGATCCGGTCGGCGGCAGGGACGTGCTCCGGCGTCTCGACGTCGACGCCCGGGAAGATCGGCGGCTTCCCGGGGGAGGCGAGCAGATGCGCGACGTACTGACGCAGCGCGAACCACCGCGGGCGTCGTCGCAGCGTCGCGGAGGGGACGGCGTCCGCGACGATCCGGATCATCGCTGGGGCGAAGCTGAGGAGCTCGGGGATGCCCTCCTCCGCGATCCCCATGGCGTCCGTCCAGCGCTCGTCGGCGAGCGCGTCGAAGATCCGCGCAGAGAGATCCCGCACTCGCGCTGCCGCGTCGTCCATGCCCGCCGTCCTCTCTCAGAGCAGCCCGTGCTCGCCGGCGGCCGCCGTCATGTCGGCCCTGCTCGAAACGCCCAGCTTGGCGTAGATGCGGCGCGTGAAGGTCTTGATCGTGTTGACGCTGACGCCGAGGGCGCTCGCCGCGTGCGCACTCGTCGCGCCCTCGGCGAGGAGCCGCAGGATGGAGATCTCCTGCGGAGTCAGGCGCAGCTGCGCCGCACCCGAGTCGGGCGGGAACCGGATGTCCGCCGCCGCGAGGGCGGCGAGACTGGCGCTCCCCGGGGAGACCGCCTGCGACAGAGCGGCGAAGTCGCCGCGGGGGATCATCGTGAGCGCGACGGGGATGCGGTGCGCGTCCGCGATCGCGACGGCGCCCAGGAACGTGCGTGCCGGGTCCTGCCCGCGGCGGAGCTGCACCGCGGCGAGAACCACCAGGGCCTCCACCGCAGAGCGCGGACGGCCGAGGTCGCTCAGGGCCACGTGCGCGTCCTGCTCGGCGGACTCCAGGGCTCCGCGCGCGAGGTTCACGGCTGCGCGGCGTGCGCGACCGCTGGGCGCGTGTGTGGCCGCGACGGCGTCGAGCCCCTGTCGGGCGCGCTCGACCCGGCCCACGTGCGCGAGCAGCTGTGCCCTGGCCCCCGCGAGCTCGCCGGCCCGACCCGCCGCGGGAGGCAGGGCCGCCTCGGCGCCGGCTGACACTGTCTCGCGGCCGGGGGTCTTGGCGTCGATCATCGCGGCGAGGATCTCCACGTCGCGCGCCCGGCCGCGAGCGGCGCGGCGGGCCGCCGCGAGTTCGCGGCGCGCGGCGTCGAGCGCGAGCGCGTCGAACAGAGCGAGTGCGCGGGTGAGCCGGAGGAGGACGGGCACCGGCGTGTCCTGGGGGCTCGCGTGCAGAAGGGCCGTGCCGCTCTCCTCCCATTCGTCGCGCGCTGCGGCGCGGCCGTCGAGCGCGTGGTGCCACGCGAGCTCTGCAGCGGCCGCGAGGGCGACGCGCGGCGCGCCCACGGCGCGCGCGGCCGAGTAGGCGTAGGTGAGATCCTCGCGAGCGGCGAGCGGATCGCCGCTCGCGAGCTCGGCCGCGCCCCAGGTGAGCAGGAGCCACGGCAGGTCCGCGCCGATGCCGTCTCGCTCGCCCGACGGCGCGGAGGCGTACGCGGCCTTGGCCTCGCGTGCGCACAGCAGGGCGGTCCGGTCATCGCCCTCGCGGGCCGCGTCGCGTGCGTGATCGGTCAGGACGATCACACGCGTGAGCGAGGTGGGTCGTGCGTGCGACGGCGCGGAGGGCCGCGCGCGCGGGACCGCGGCGAGGTACTCCCGCACCCGCGGCCAGCGGCCGTCTGCATCGAGCAGTGGTGGAGGCACGGTGCTCACGACCGCGCGGATCGCGGTGACATCGGAGGCGAGCAGCTGCGACCAGTTCTCTTCGACGAGTGCGAGCGCTGCTTCCCACGAGCGTCGCGCGAGCGCGCGGTAGACGCGCGCGCCGACGCGCTCGGCGTTCGGCTCCTCCCCGGGTACGGGAGCCGTTGCTGAACCGCTCACGTGCTCATTCTGCTCCGCGACGCGCGTCCCCGGGGCGATGATCGCGCACGCCGGGAGCGGATCTCGGCCAGAGCGGGCAAGATGGAGGCATGAGCGCAGAACGCACCAAGCCCGAATTCGACGCGCCCGAGGGCCCCGCTCCCTCCGAGCTCGCCATCCGCGACATCATCGTCGGCGACGGCGCAGAGGCGAAGGCGGGCGACACCGTCACCGTCCACTACGCCGGTGTCGAGTACGAGACCGGCGACGAGTTCGACTCGTCGTGGAACCGCGGCGAGAGCATCCAGTTCCCGCTGCGCGGTCTCATCCAGGGGTGGCAGGACGGCATCCCCGGCATGAAGGTCGGCGGACGCCGCGAGCTCGTGATCCCCCCGCACCTCGCCTACGGTCCCGCGGGCTCGGGGCACTTCCTGAGCGGCAAGACCCTCATCTTCATCATCGACCTCATCGACGTCGCCTGACGCGATCCGATCCGGGAGCGCCCTGCGGAGGAATCCGCAGGGCGCTCCGCGCGTTCAGGCGACGCTCACGCGATGTTCAGCGCCTCGGGTGGAATATATTCAGGTGAATGCGTATTGTTCCTCTGTGACGCCGCTCGGAGCGGCCCGACCATCTGAGGAGCATCCATGACCATCGACATCCCCGGCTACCGTCCCGGCACCTACAACCTCGACCCCGCGCACAGCGAGGTCGGCTTCGAGGTGCGCCACATGATGATCTCGAAGGTGCGCGGCGCCTTCACGGTCAAGTCGGCCACGATCGTCCTCCCTGAGAACGTGCTCGAGGCGTCCGTCACCGCGAGCGCCGACGCCGCGTCGCTCGACACGAACGACGAGGGCCGCGATCAGCATCTCCGCTCGGCGGACTTCTTCGACGTCGAGAACCACCCGGCGCTCACGTTCGCGAGCACGGGCGTGCGTCACGAGAACGGCGAGTTCTACGTCGACGGCGACCTCACGATCAAGGGCGTCACCCGCCCGGTCACCTTCGAGCTCGAGCTCGGCGGGTTCGGCACGGACCCGTGGGGCAACTACAAGGCCGGCGCGACGGCCAAGGCCACGATCAACCGCGAGGACTTCGGCCTCACCTGGAACGCCGCGCTCGAGACCGGCGGCGTCCTCGTCGGCAAGGACGTCAAGATCACCCTCGACCTCCAGGGCGCGCTCGCGGCCTGACGTCGTACGCAGCAGGAGGGCTGGCCCCGCGGGGCCGGCCCTCCTGCTGTGTCAGAGCTCGGGAGCCTCGGCGTCGTAGGCCCGGAATCGGGGGTGCGCGCGGACGATCGCGGTCGTGATCGCGACGACGAGCAGCCCGCCGAGCAGCGGCGGGAGCCACGCGCTCCCTGCCTCGCCGAGCCACCCCGAGGCGGCGGTCGCGAGACCGCCCGCGTAGAGTGCGCCGATGCGCGGGCCGCCCGTCACCACGACGATGAACACGCCCTGCAGGCGACCGCGGATGGCATCGGGCACGGCGGACTGCAGCATCGTCTGCCGGTAGATCGAGCTGACGTTGTCGGCGGCGCCGGTGCACGCGAGACAGAGCATCGCGATCACGATGAGCGGCACGTTCGGGCTGCTCGGCCCGACGTCGCCGGGGCCGAGCCATCCGGCCGCGGCCGCCGCGAGCACGAGGCCGAACACCGCGGTCACGACGCCGAACACCTGGATCGCGCGCGTGATCCCCAGGCCGTGGAAGCGGTACGCCGAGATGCGCCCGGAGAAGAGGCTCGACGCGAACGCGCCGACTGCGTTCGCCGCGACGAGCAGGCCCGTCGTGATCTCTCCGCCGCCGAGGACGATCGCGCCGATCGCGGGGAACAGCGCGAGGGGGTTCCCGAAGGTCATCGCGACGATGTCGAGGAGGAACTGGATCCGGATGTTCGGGGCGCGACGCAGGAAGCGCCATCCGTCTGCGAGGGAGGCGAGCCCCGGGCGCGCCGTCGCGCCCTCGGGGCGCAGACGGGGGAGCGTCCACAGACCGAGGAACAGCGACAGCATGAGGACGACGTCGAGCGTGTAGGTCAGGGGGTAGCCGAAGAGCGCGACGAGGACGCCGCCGAGCGCCGGCCCCACCATGACCATGATCCCCACGGTGATGCCGTTGAGCGCGGCGGCGGCGGGGATCAGCTCAGCGCCGACGAGGCGCGGCGTGATCGCCATCTTCGTCGCCGACACGATCGAGTTCGCGGCCGAGTTCACGATCGAGAGCGCGTAGAGCCATCCCGCGTCGATGTGCCCGGTCCACGCGAGCACCGCGAGAAGGGCCGTCGTGAGCCACGTGGCCGTGGCCGCCGCGAGGGCGACCGTCCGCCGGTCGAACCAGTCGGCGAGCATGCCTCCGTAGAGGCCCGCCACGATCATCGGCGCGAGGCCTGCCACCGCGATCATCGACACGGCGAACGTCGACCCGGTCAGCTCGTACATGTGCAGCATGACCGCGGTGATCGTGAGCTGCCCGCCGAGCCCGCCCAGCGTGGATCCGACCCACAAGCGCGCGAACGCGGGGCTCTGCGTCAGGGGACGCAGGTCGAGGAGCACGCGCGAGGACATCGGGGAGAGGCTATCCGCTCTTCCGTGCCCCGCGGATGGGGTAGACTCTGGTGGTTGCCGTTCGATCGGCCGCGGATGAAGAGAGCTCGCGCATCAGGCGACGGGCGCCGCGCAACGAGGAGAGAGGGGATCGAATCTATGGCTCTGGAAGCAGACGTCAAGAAGGCGATCATCGAAGAGTACGCGACGCACCCCGGTGACACCGGATCCCCCGAGGTGCAGGTCGCGCTGCTGACGCAGCGCATCAAGGACCTCACCGAGCACCTCAAGGAGCACAAGCACGACCACCACTCGCGTCGTGGCCTGTTCCTGCTCGTCGGTCAGCGCCGCCGCCTGCTCGGCTACCTCCAGGACATCGACATCGCACGCTACCGTGCGCTGATCGAGCGTCTCGGTCTGCGCCGATAAGGCAGAGCGCGACCAGCGTTCAATCGTCTTCTCGAAGGCCCGTCCCCGGTGGGACGGGCCTTCGCTGTACCCGGGGTCGTACGCGGCGGATCAGGGCTTCGGCCGGCGTGAGCCGGTCGGGTCGTTCCGTCGGCCGGGGAGCAGGGCAGGGTCCTGGAAGAGCCAGCGGGCGCGCGGCTCGACGAGCGGCCCCGTCAGCCAGCGCACCGGCCGGGTCGAGAGGAGCACCGTGACCGCGACCGAGAGGATGGCGACTGTCGGCAGCCAGATCCAGGTCGGCTCGAGATCGCGCAGCACGCCGGACTCGCGGAACGGGTACAGCACGAACGAGTGGAGCAGGTAGACGTACATCGTGTACTGTCCGAGGCGCGTCCAGGGGGTCTGCCGACGGGGGATGAGCACAAAGAACGCCGCCGAGAGGACGAGCCCGATCGCGAGCGTCGCGAGGCGCATGGCGCCCGCCCACCAGACGCTGTGCGAGAGCAGATCGACGTACGCGTCGTCGTAGAAGAACCAGTAGCGCAGCTCCATCTCGCGCCATGTCTCGATTCCGGTCCAGGCGAGCCATCCGTCGATCGCGAACAGGGCGAGCGCGCCCGCGTACGCCCACCAGGGGCGGTGGCGCAGGAGGCCGAGCCGCTCGACGATGTCGTGCTCGCGCAGCCACCATCCGAGCACGAAGAAGGGCAGGAAGCCGAGGGTGCGCGACAGCGAGAAGGTGCTGTCGACGTTCGGCAGGTATCCGACGCCCACCGAGATGAGCACCGACCACAGGAGCGGCCAGCGCAGCAGGGCGAGGTAGGGCAGCACGAGCCGGAAGATGCCGAGCGCGAGCAGGAACCACAGGGTCCACGACGGCTTGGTGAGGTTGGGGTCGACCTGGCCCTCGACGAGCCACTTCGTGAACCACCACAGGGCCTCGAAGACGAGGTACGGCAGGAGCACGTCGGTGATGAGGCGCACCATCTGCCGACGAGACGGCGGGTCGGACTTCGAGAAGTAGCCCGAGATGATCGCGAACGCCGGCATGTGGAAGGCGTAGAACGCGAGGTAGAACGCGTAGGCGACGTCCGAGTCGTAGATGAGGCGCTGGATCGCGTGGCCGAGCACGACGAGCACGATGCACGCGAAGCGCGCGTTGTCCCAGAACGGCACGCGCCGCTTCTGCCGGATGGTCCCCGTCGACGCCGTGACCGGCGGCACTGCCTCGCTCGTCATCGCGCTCTACGCTACCGATGCGCGAGGCCCCCTCGAGGATCCGCGCCGCGGGGAATAGATTCGCTCGGGAGCCGTTGAACCGGGTATATTCACTTGCATGCAATCGGCGGGCGGGAATCCGCGCGCGGAATCGGAGGATCTGGTGAGCGACACGACCTCGTGGAGCGGGATGCAGTTCGGGCTCATGTCCGTGAGCGACATCACGCGCGACCCCACGACCGGATACACGCCGAGCGAGGCCGAGCGCATCCGCGACGTCATCGCGATCGCGAAGCACGCCGAGGAGGCGGGGCTCGACGTGTTCGCACTGGGCGAGCACCACAACCCGCCGTTCTTCTCGTCGTCGCCGACGACCACGCTCGCGTACATCGCGGCGCAGACCGAGCGGCTCATCGTCTCGACCTCGACGACGCTGATCACGACGAACGACCCGGTGCGCATCGCCGAGGACTACGCGATGCTCCAGCACGTGTCGGGCGGTCGCATGGACCTCATGATGGGGCGCGGCAACACGGGCCCCGTCTACCCGTGGTTCGGCAAGGACATCCGCCAGGGGCTCCAGCTCGCGATCGAGAACTACAACCTCCTGCACCGCCTCTGGACCGAGGACGTCGTCGACTGGGAGGGCGCGTTCCGCACGCCGCTGCAGGGCTTCACGTCCACACCGCGTCCGCTCGACGACGTCAAGCCATTCGTGTGGCACGGCTCGATCCGCACGCCCGAGATCGCCGAGCAGGCGGCCTACTACGGCGACGGCTTCTTCGCGAACAACATCTTCTGGCCCAAGGAGCACTACCAGCGCCTCATCTCGCTGTACCGCCAGCGCTATGCGCACTACGGTCACGGCGCGCCCGAGCAGGCGATCGTGGGGCTCGGCGGCCAGGTGTTCATCGCGAGGAACTCGCAGGACGCCGTCCGGCAGTTCCGGCCGTACTTCGACTCGGCGCCGGTGTACGGCAACGGGCCGTCGATGGAGGACTTCACCGAGATGACGCCGCTCACGGTCGGCTCTCCGCAGCAGGTCATCGACCGCTACGCGGCGATGCGCGACACGTTCGGCGACTACCAGCGCCAGCTGTTCCTGACCGACCACGCCGGGCTCCCGCTCAAGACCGTGCTCGAGCAGATCGACTTCCTCGGCGAGGACGTCGTGCCCGTGCTCCGGAAGGAGCTCGCGCAGAACCGTCCGGCGAACGTGCCCGACGCCCCGACGCACGCCGCGCGGGTGAAGGCCCGATACGGCGACGCCGAGCCGCGCCAGCCGCGCCCCAACCCGAACCGCGGCGACAACGTCACGGGCGGTTCGCCGTATCAGGACACCGACACGGCGTCGAAGCCCGGAGCGGCCTTCGGCGCGGCAGCCCGGAAGGGAGCGTGACCGCCATGAGCGCCACCCGCATCGTCGTCCTCTCGGCCGGCATCTCGGAGCCGTCCTCCACGCGGCTCCTCGCGGACCGGCTCACGCGGACCGTGATCGACGATCTCGCCTCGCGCGGCGTGGAGACCGACGTCTCCGTCGTCGAGCTGCGCGACCATGCGCACGACATCATGAACGCGATGCTCACCGGCTTCCCGCCGAAGGGCCTCGCGGAGGTGATGGAGCGGGTCGCGGCGGCCGACGCCCTCATCGCGGTGACGCCGATCTTCTCGACCTCGTACTCGGGCCTCTTCAAGTCGTTCATCGACGTGCTCGACCGCGAGGCGATCGAGGGCACCCCGGTCCTGCTGGGCGCGACGGCCGGCACGCCGCGGCACTCGCTCGCGATCGACTATGCCATCCGACCGCTGTTCACCTATCTGCACGCCGAGCCGGTCTCGACCGGGGTGTTCGCCGCCGCCGACGACTGGGGCCAGGGCGCCGACAGCGTGGCGCCGCTCCAGAAGCGCGTCGACCGCGCCGCGCGCGAGCTCGCCGATGCGGTCGCCGGCCGCACCGCGGTCGAGAGGGTCGATCCCTTCTCGCCCGAGAGCTACCTTGGCGAGGGCGGATCGTTCGAGAGCCTTCTCGAGGGCCTCGGGCGCTGACGAGCGGGGCCGGCCGCGCGCCGGCCCCTTTCAGCGCCCGGTCGCGCCGCGCGGCGCGAAGCGGGCGATGAGCGCGTCGGTGATCCAGCCGAGGACGAGCGCGACCGCGATCGACACGAGCACGGCGACGACGGGCCCACCGGGCACGATCGCGCCGACGGCGGCGCCGACGAGGGCCTGGTAGGCCGCCCATGCGGTCGCGGCGCCCGCCGCCACCGGCAGGTAGCGCACGGCGGGAATGCGCGTCGCTCCTGCGGTGAGGTTCACCGCGAGCCGCGCGAACGGGATGAACCGGACCGTGAAGATCGCGGCCGCAACGTGCGAGCGCAGACGCGTCTGGGCCCACGCGAAGACGCGCTGGAAGCGCGGATGCCGCATGACGCGCCAGCGCTGGGGGTGGAACGCGCGCCCGAGCGCGTAGCAGGCGGCGTCGCCCGCGAACGCGGCCGCCGCCGCGACGAGGATCACGCACCACAGCGGCGGCCCCGACGGCGTGAACGACACCGAGGCGAGAACCGTCACGGCGATCTCGCCCGGGACGACCACGAGGAACGCGTCGGCGAGCACGAGCCCGAACAGCGCCGCGAGCGCCCACGGGTTCGCGGCGAGGGCGGAGACGAACTCGTCGATCATCCCGGCAGTCTGCTCCGTCGGAGTGAACGCCGCGCGAACATCAGGGAAGCGGCGGACTCGACAGCTCGCTGCCATCGCCGGTCTGGGCGCGGCGCCCCGCGAGCTCGACGAGTGCGTCGTGCTTCGCGACGAGGCCGTCGCCCGCTGTCCGCCCGCGCATGCGGCGCCAGACCCAGGGGAGCGCGTGGCGGCGCAGCCATCCGCTCGCGGGCGGCGCGTCGGCGTGCAGCGCGTCGTCGAGGTCGCCGAGTGCTCCCGCGTCGGGGATGCCGAGCACCTCGGCCGCACGGTACGCGAGGAGCCGGTGGCCTCGCGACCCGAGGTGCACGCGGTCCTCGGCGTACATCGACAGGTCTCCGAGCTCCGGAAGGGCCTCCACGTCGAGCAGGATGGCCCCGGTCTCGGCTGCGATCCGCCGGATCTCGTGCGCGAAGGCCGCGAAGCGGCGCGCGAAGATCATCGCGGCGCGGCGACGGGGGAGGAACGGGGTGACGAGGAGCACGTCGGCTCCCGTCGCGCGGATGTCGCGGACCACCCGCTCGAGATCGCGCGCGAGGGCGACGGGGTCGGCCCCGTGCCCGACGAGGTCGTTCGCGCCCATGAGGATGGACACGAGGTCGGGGCGCATCGCGATCGCGCGGGGGCCCTGCTCGCTCACCAGGTCGCGCACCCGCCGACTGCGCACGGCGAGGTTCGCGTAGCGGAACGGCGTGTCCGCGCCGCTGCGCTGGGCGAGCAGGGAGGCGAGTCGGTCGGCCCATCCCCGGTACTCGCCCTCGCGCATGCGCGATGTGTCGCACAGGCCCTCGGTGAGCGAGTCGCCCAGGGCGACGAAGCTCGACCAGCGCCGCGTCGCAGGCGCCGACGTCGGCGGCAGCGGCCGGGTGGCACCGCGGGCGAGGAGCGCGTCGTCGAAGCGCCGCAGCCGCGCGGCCTCGGCGTAGTGGCTCACGAGCTGCTCCGTGAGCGCGCTCCAGGTGCGCGCGCGGACGCTCTCGAGCGCCGCCTGGCCGAAGGACCGTCGCTTGGCGTCGTCGCCGAGGAGGTCCGCGACGCGGGCCCGCAGGTCGTCCAGGTCGCCGGGCCGGTAGAGCCAGCCGTCGACGCTGCTGCGGACGAGGTCGAGCGGCCCGCCGCGCCCCGTTGCGACGACGGGCACGCCGCTCGCGAGGGCCTCCTGCACCGTCTGGCAGAAGGTCTCGCTCTCGCCGGGGTGCACGAAGACGTCGAAGCTCGCGAGCGCCTCCGCGAGCTCGTCTCCGCCGAGGAAGCCCGTGAACACCGCCTCCGGCAGCCGCGCTTCGAGCCGTGCGCGCTCGGGGCCGTCGCCCACGATCACGAGCCGCGCTCCGGGCAGGTCCGAGAGCACGTGCAGGTCCTCGACCTGCTTCTCCGCCGCGAGACGGCCCACGTAGCCGATGATGCGCTCGCCGGGGGCGATCCGTGCCCGCCAGGACTCGGAGCGTCGGGCCGGGGAGAACCGGTCGGCGTCGACGCCGCGGCCCCATCGCCAGATCCGGTCCACGCCGAGCTGCTCGAGCTGCGCCTGAGCGGCCGACGACGGCGCGAGCGTGAGCGTCGAGCGCCGGTGCAGCCGGGCGACGTGATTGGCGGCGGCGGCGGCCGCGCCGGCGACCCCGTAGCGCTCGGTGTAGGAGACGACGTCGGTCTGGTAGATCGCGACGACCGGGATCCGCAGGGCGTCCGCGGCGACGAGCGCCTGCCATCCGAGCACGAACGGGGACGCGAGGTGCACGACGTCGGGCCGGAACTCCTCGAGGAGGCGGCGGATCCGCCAGGTCGGCGCGAGGGCGACCCGCACGTCGGGGTACGAGGGGAGGGGCATCGACGCGACGAGCGCGGTGCGCGAGCCCAGCGAGTCGGCCTTCTGCCCCGCCGCGCGCGGAGCGATGACGAGGGTCTCGTGGCCCTGCTCCTCGAGATGGCGCACGACCTGCAGAACGGAGTTCGTGACCCCGTTCATGTGGGGGAGGAAGGATTCCGCGAAGAGTGCGACTCTCACGTGTCCAGGGTCCCGGGCGCGGGACGCGCGCGGGGCCGACTTCTCCCGACCTTCGCCGGCTGTTCACCTGAGCCGGGCGGCCGTTCAGCGCGGCGTCACCGATGCCTCCGACTCCGGTGCGTCGACGAGGATCAGGGCGAGGTAGGCCCGGAGGCCGGCCGTCACGTCGACGTCGGGGTCGAGCAGCCACTGCGTCTGCAGCCCGTCCCAGATCGCGATGAGCCCGGTCGCCGCGATCGACGGCTCGATCCCCGGGCGGAGTCGGCCCTCCTCGGCGAGCCCACGCAGCTCGTCGGCGTACTGGTCTCGCAGCGACGCGAACCGGCGGGCGAAGTGCTCGCGCGCGGGGTGGCCCTCGGTGACGGACTCGCCGCACAGCACGGTGTAGAGCTCGGGGAGCCCGTGGTGCCGCGCGTTGAGATCCGCCTGCGCGAGGACGTCGTCGGGGAAGGACAGCCCTGCCGGCGGCTTGTCCACCGCGTCCCGCTGGTCGAGGACCGCGAGGAGGAGGTCGCGCTTCCGGGGGAAGTAGTGGAGCAGGCTCGTCTGCGACACGCCGATGCGGTCGGCGATGTCCTGGAGCGACCCGGCGAGATAGCCCTTGGCGGCGAAGACCTCGAGCGCGGCGTCGACGATCGCGCGGCGTCGCTCGGCCGATCGCGCATACGGGCCGCGCTTGCGCGGAACATCCTCGTCCATGTCGGAATGCTAGACCGGCGCCACGAATTTCGAGTACGTACTCGAATCCTGTGGTAGCTTCGTCGCCACGCGGGCGCACGGCTCGCACGGACCACGCCGACGTGGCCGCTTTCACAGAGACGTGGAGGTCAGATGGGCGCGATCACGCGCAGACAGCTGCTGGGCGCAGGGCTCGGCGCGGTGGCGGCGGGCATGCTCGCCGGCTGCTCGACACCGGGGACGACCTCGGTCAACGTCGAGCCGACCATCCCGCCGGCGACGGGCAAGAGGATCACCCTCACCTACTGGGCCTGGCTGAAGGACCTGCAGAAGGTCGCCGACGTCTGGAACGCGCAGAACCCGGATGTCCAGGTCGAGGCCGTCTGGATCCCCGGCGGCAACGCGGGCGGATACCAGAAGATCTACTCCGCCCTCGCGGCGGGTGGCGGGCCGGACATCGCCCAGGTCGAGATGCGCTCGATCCCCGAGTTCATGCTCGTGAACGGCCTCGTCGACCTGTCGCGCTACGGGGCCGCCGACCACGCGGCGAAGTTCGACCCGACCCTGTGGGGTCAGGTGAGCTTCGACGGCGGCGTGTACGCCATCCCGCAGGACTCCGGCCCCATGGCCTGGTACTACCAGCACCCCACCCTCGAGCAGATCGGATCGCCGCCGCCCACGACCTGGTCCGAGTGGCGCGAGCTGGCGGTCGAGGCGCGCGCTGCGGGCGCGTACCTCGACACCTTCCCGATCGGCGACGCATCCGTGTTCGCGATGTACGCCACGCAGGCGGGCGCGTCGTGGCTGCGGGTGGGTGAGGACGGCTGGGAGATCGACATGACTGACGACGCGACCCTCGAGGTCGCGGACTTCTGGGACCGCGTCGTCGATGACGAGCTCGTCACGACCGCCTACGGCAACTTCACGCCCGCGTGGTTCGCGGCCGCCGCCGACGGCGGGATCGCCGCGGTCACCGGCGCGAGCTGGGCCGACGCGCTCATCCAGGGCGTCGCCGGAGGCGAGGGCAGATGGCGCGTGGCGCCCATGCCGGTCTGGCCGGACATGGGGTACGGGTCGAGCTACCAGGGCGGATCGACGGCTGCCGTGCTCGCGAACAGCCGCCACCCCAAGGAGGCGATGGACTTCGCCGTCTGGATGACGACGTCGCCCGAGGGCATCGACGCGATGATCGAGCACAGCGGGATCGGATGGTCGCCGGCAGCCGACTACATCGGATCGCAGCGGCAGCGGCCATCCGACTTCTTCAGCGGCCAGAACTACAACGAGGAGGTGTTCGTGCCCGCCTCGAAGGCGCAGAACCCGGACTGGGTCTGGTGGCCGATCACGCAGCAGTCCTTCAACATCCTCTCCGACGGCTTCCGGCGGAAGGCGTCCGGTCAGAGCCTCGTCGAATCGGTCCGACAGGCGGAGGAGCAGATCACGCGGGTCTTCCGGAACAAGGGCCTGCGCATCCGGAAGGCGACATCATGAGCGAGACGCGCACGATCGTCACGGGCGACGCCCGGGTGCGCCGGCGCCCCGGCGTGCGTCAGGCCGCCGTCAGCCGGGCGCCGTGGATCCTCCTCGCGCCGTTCCTGGCGCTCTTCGTCCTCACCTTCATCCTCCCGATCCTCGTCGCGATCGGGTCGAGCTTCACGCGCGTCCAGCGCGGCGGGCTGTTCGGCGAGGAGGGCGTGACGAGCTCGTTCGCGTGGTTCGAGAACTACGCGCTCGCGCTCGCCGACGGCAACTTCATCGCCTCCATCGGGCGGATGCTCCTGTTCGGTGTGGTCCAGGTGCCCGTCATGATCGTCGCGGCCACCCTCCTCGCGCTTCTGCTCGAGTCGGCCTCGGCGATGTGGCCGGGCTTCTTCCGCGCGGTGTACTTCATGCCCTACGGCATCCCGGGCGTCATCGCGACCATCCTCTGGTCGTTCCTCTACGTGCCCGGGCTGAGCCCGGTCGTGGACGTGGCGTCCTGGATGGGCATCGAGATCGACTTCCTCGGAGCGGGATCCGTGCTCTGGTCGATCGCGAACATCGTGACCTGGACGTACGTCGGCTACAACATGCTCATCATCGTCGCCCAGCTCAAGGCCATCCCGGGGGAGCTGTACGAGGCGGCGCGCATCGACGGCGCCTCCGCGTTCCGCATCGCGACGAGCATCCAGCTGCCCCTCATCGCGCCGGCCCTCGTCCTGACGACCGTGTTCAGCATCATCGGGACGCTGCAGCTGTTCGCCGAGGCGGAGGTCCTGAAGACCGTCGCGCCGGCGATCGACACGCAGTACACGCCGAACCTGTCGGCGTACACGACGGCCTTCGCCTACAACGACTACAACGTCGCCGCGGCGCAGGCCGTGCTCATCGCCCTCGCGGCGTTCGTGCTGTCCTTCCTCTTCCTCCGCGTCACGAACAGGAGCGGCCGATGACCCTCACCCAGCCGCGCACGGATCCCGTGCGCACGCAGACGCTCGCCGCGGTCAACCCGACGGGGTCGTCGGCCGCCCATCGCCGGTCGCGGGCGTCGAAGATCATCGTGACGGGCATCCTCGTCGTCGCCGCCCTGTACTTCCTCATCCCCGTCTACTGGGTGGTCGTCGCGGCCACGAAGTCCACGGAGGACCTCTTCTCCACCTTCGGCTTCTGGTTCGGGTCGGACGTCCACCTCCTCGAGAACCTCGGCCAGGTCCTCGCGTACGACGGCGGCATCTTCGTGCGGTGGTTCCTCAACTCGATCCTCTACGCGGGAGTCGGCGCCGTCCTGGCGACCTACTTCGCCGCGGCTGGCGGCTACGCGCTGGCGAAGTACCGCTTCCGCGGGCGCGACCTCGTCTTCGGGACCATCCTCGGGGGCGTCCTCGTGCCGGCCACCGCCACGGCGCTGCCGCTCTTCCTCCTGTTCAGCCAGCTGGGGCTCGCGAACACCTACTGGAGCGTGCTGATCCCGTCGCTCGTGTCGCCGTTCGGGCTGTTCCTCTGCCGCATCTACGCCGATGCGACCGTCGACGACTCGCTCATGGAGGCCGCGCGGCTCGACGGCGCGGGGGAGCTGCGGATCTTCCACACGGTCGGGCTGCGGATCCTGACGCCCGCGCTCGTGACGGTCTTCCTCTTCCAGCTCGTGGGCATCTGGAACAACTACTTCCTGCCCCTCGTGATGCTCGCCGACCAGAGCCTGTACCCGATCACCCTCGGCCTCAACAACTGGCGCGCGCAGGTGGATCGCCTGCCCGAGTTCTACGAGTTGACGACCGGGGGAGTGCTGCTCTCGGTCATCCCGCTCGCGATCGCGATGATCGTGCTGCAGCGCTTCTGGCGCGGCGGCCTCACCGAGGGCGCGGTGAAGTAGGAGTCGCAGGGGTGCGTCCACGGCCCGCGCTGGTAGGGTGGCCGTGGACGCGCCCGTGCGCGTCCGCACAACTGAACACGACATGGAGCAGGCTGGCAGGAAGCTGGTCCCCTGAAGTGGTCTCCCGGGTGCCGCGCATCCGGTGGATTTCTCCTGGTGGCCAGCGCAGGCGAGCGTGAAGCTTCGGTTCTGGCCGTGCGGCCTATATCTGCCTGTTCCTGCTCCTTCGCATGACTCGTCCGTCACATGGACCGGCGAGGTTAAACAAAGAAGGAGAGACCTCTTGGAAGGTCCTGAAATCACCGCCGCCGAGGCCGTTCTCGACAACGGCCGCTTCGGCACCCGCACCATCCGGTTCGAGACCGGCCGTCTCGCGCAGCAGGCGCAGGGCGCCGTCGCCGCGTACCTCGACGAGGAGACGATGCTCCTCTCGGCCACGAGCGCGTCGAAGAGCCCTCGCGAGGGCTTCGACTTCTTCCCGCTGACGGTCGACGTCGAGGAGCGCTCGTACGCCGCGGGCAAGATCCCCGGCTCGTTCTTCCGCCGCGAGGGCCGCCCCTCGACCGAGGCCATCCTCGTGTGCCGCCTCATCGACCGTCCGCTGCGCCCGTCGTTCGTCGACGGCCTGCGCAACGAGATCCAGATCGTCGTCACGGTGCTCTCCATCGCGCCGGGCGAGTTCTACGACGCGCTCGCGATCAACGCGGCGTCGGCGTCGACCCAGATCTCCGGCCTGCCGTTCTCGGGCCCGATCGCCGGCGTGCGCCTCGCGCTCATCCCCGGCCAGGCGGGCAACGACGACCAGTGGGTCGCGTTCCCGAACGCCGAGCTCCTCGAGTCCGCCGTGTTCGACCTCGTCGTCGCCGGTCGCGTCGTCACGGGAGCCGACGGCTCCGAGGATGTCGCGATCATGATGGTCGAGGCCGAGGCGACCGAGGCGAGCTGGAACCTCATCAAGGCCGGCGCCACGAAGCCCAGCGAGGAGATCGTCGCGCAGGGTCTCGAGGCCGCCAAGCCCTTCATCAAGCAGCTCGTCGCGGCGCAGGCCGAGATGGCCGCGAAGTCGTCGAAGGAGCCGCTCGAGTTCCCCGTGTTCCCGGCCTACAGCCAGGAGACGTACGACTTCGTCGCCGCCGAGGCGCACGCGGACCTCGAGAAGGTCTACGTCATCGCCGACAAGCAGCAGCGCCAGGCCGCGGATGACGAGGTCAAGGCCCGCGTCAAGGCCGCCCTCATCGAGAAGGTGGAGGCGGGCGAGCTGCCCGCGGCCGCTCCGCTCGAGTTCGGCGCCGCCTACAAGTCCGTCACGAAGAAGATCGTGCGCGGCCGCATCCTCACGGAGGGCGTCCGCATGGACGGCCGCGGCCTCGCCGACATCCGCCCGCTCGACGCCGAGGTGCAGGTCATCCCGCGCGTCCACGGCTCGGCCATCTTCCAGCGCGGCGAGACGCAGATCCTGGGTGTCACGACGCTCAACATGCTCAAGATGGAGCAGCAGATCGACTCGCTGTCGCCCACGACGAGCAAGCGCTACATGCACCACTACAACTTCCCGCCCTACTCGACCGGCGAGACCGGCCGTGTGGGCAGCCCGAAGCGGCGTGAGATCGGCCACGGGTTCCTGGCCGAGCGCGCGCTCGCTCCCGTGCTGCCCAGCCGCGAGGAGTTCCCGTACGCCATCCGCCAGGTGTCCGAGGCGCTCGGGTCGAACGGCTCGACCTCGATGGGCTCCGTGTGCGCCTCGACCCTGTCGCTGCTCAACGCGGGTGTGCCGCTGCGCGCCCCCGTCGCCGGCATCGCGATGGGCCTCGTCTCCGACGAGGTCGACGGCCAGACGCGGTACGCCGCGCTGACCGACATCCTCGGCGCGGAGGACGCCCTCGGCGACATGGACTTCAAGGTGGCCGGCACGAGCGAGTTCGTCACGGCGATCCAGCTCGACACGAAGCTCGACGGCATCCCCTCCGAGGTGCTCGCCGGCGCGCTCACGCAGGCGAAGGACGCGCGTCTGCGCATCCTCGAGGTCCTGAACGCGGCGATCGACGCTCCGGACGAGATGGCGCCGACCGCGCCGCGCGTCATCAGCGTGCAGATCCCGGTCGACAAGATCGGCGAGCTCATCGGCCCCAAGGGCAAGACGATCAACTCGATCCAGGACGACACCGGCGCCCAGATCTCGATCGAGGACGACGGCACCGTCTACATCGGCGCGACCGACGGCCCCTCGGCCGAGGCGGCGCGGGCCGCGGTCAACGCGATCGCGAACCCGACGAACCCCGAGATCGGCGATCAGTTCCTCGGCACGGCCGTGAACATCGCCAAGTTCGGCGTGTTCGTCTCGCTCCTGCCGGGCAAGGACGGCCTGCTGCACGTCACCGAGCTGCGCAAGCTCAACGGCGGCAAGCGCGTCGAGAACATCGAGGACGTCGTGAGCGTGGGTCAGAAGATCCTCGTCCGCATCTCGAAGATCGACGACCGCGGCAAGCTCTCGCTCGAGATCGTCGACGAGGCCGGCGAGGGCGCGTCCGACGCGTCGGAGGCCCCGGCCGAGGCTCCCGCCGAGGCCTGATCGGCTCACGGAACGGCCCGGTCGCACACGGTGCGGCCGGGCCGTTCCGCGTCCGTGATGAAACAGTTACGACCCGCGGCGCGGCGCGCGCCGCGGGTTCCGGTTCAATGGAGGCACGGGAGGACCGCGGTTCGTCGCACCCTCCGTGAGGGAGCGACATGGATGCAGCGTCACCGCCGGAGCGGCGCGACGGCGCGGCCATCCGCACATCCGATGCGTCCGCGGACGTGCCGACTCAGCCCATCCGGCTCCCCGGTCATCCGTCGGCGCCCGTCCCCGAGCTCGGCCCGGGGATCGGCGCGGGCCTGCGCTCGCCGATCGGGACGTCGGGCGTCGAGGTGTTCCCGCTCATGCTCGGCGGGGCCGAGTTCGGGTGGAACCTCGACCGCGCCGCGGGATTTGCCGTGCTCGACCGCTACGCCGAGCTCGGCGGCAACGCGCTGCACACCTCCGACCGCTTCGGCGCGGGGCGCAGCGAGTTCATCCTCGGCCAGTGGGTCGCCTCGCGCGGCGTGCGCGACGACATCGTCCTCGCGGTGCGCGTCGGCGGCCATCCCGACAACCCGGGCCTCGGCTCGGTCAACCTCGTCCGCGCCGTGGAGTCGTCGCTCGAGCGCCTCGGAACCGATCGCATCGACATCCTCTACCTCGATGCGGCGAGCTACCCGCTGACGTCCCTCGAAGACGCGCTCGCGACGGCCGAGTGGCTCGTCGAGGCGGGAAAGGCGCGCGCGGTCGGGGCCTACGGGTTCACCGCGGACCAGCTCGTCGAGGCGCGGATCCTGTCGTCGGCCGGGTACCCGCGGATCGAGGCGCTCGACGTGCCGTACAACCTCATGCGCCGCGGGGAGTACGAGGGCGACCTGCGGCTCGTGTCCGACGCCCAGGGCCTCGCCGTGACGCCGTCGCACGCCCTCGAGCACGGGTTCCTCTCCGGACTGCATCGCTCGCGTCAGACGATCGGCCAGGGCACGAGGTCGGAGCAGCTGTCGAGGCTCCTCAACCGCCGAGGAGCGCGGGCGCTCAAGGCGCTCGACGCCGTCGCCGCGGAGCTGCAGCTCCCGCACGCGGCGGTCGCCGTCGCGTGGCTCCTCGCGCAGCGGAGCGTGGTCGCCCCGATCGTCAACGCCTTCACGCCGGGGCACGTCGACGAGCTCGTGCAGGGGGTGGGCGTGCAGCTCGGACGCGGGCATCGCGCCGACCTCGCGAAGGCCGCGGACTGACCATTATTCCGCCGATGGCGTAACCGCACGGCGCGTCCGCCGAGGCGTGACCTAGGCTGGAGGACGCCCGCCCTGCGGGCTCCAGGTGCGGACGATGAGGGGGTTCGGATGACGCACTACATCTACCTCGTCCGCCACGGAGAGCACCAGCACGCCGAGCACGGGCTCGAGGACGGGCCGCTCTCCGCGCGCGGAGAGCGGCAGGCGGCGCTGCTCGCCGACCGGCTCTCTGGCGTGCCGTTCGACAACGTGTGGCACTCGCCCCTCGCACGCGCCGCGGAGACCGCGCGCATCGTCGCCGAGCGGATGCCCGCGATCGATCCGCAGCCGCACGCGCTCCTGTTCGACTGCGTCCCGACGGGCATGACCGACGAGACGCCGAGCGTGTTCGAGCCCTTCTTCGGCGGGATCACCGAGGAGGAGGTCGAGGCGGGCAGGGCCCAGATGGCCGACGCGATGAACGAGTTCCTCGTGCGCAAGAACGGCGACGTCCACGAGCTGCTCATCACGCACAACTTCGTGATCGCGTGGTTCGTGCGCGAGGTGCTCGGCGCCCCCGACTGGCGCTGGATGACGCTGAACCAGGCGAACTGCGGGCTCACGATCATCTCGCAGAAGCAGGGCCGCCCGTGGACGCTCATCGCCCACAACGACCTCGCGCACCTGCCGTTCGAGCTGCGCACCGGGCTGCCGGAGACCCCGCCGGTCTGAGTCCGCCAGGACGGGCCGGGAGGTGCCGGGCCGCCGTGCCGGGCCATCCCGGGATGTGCCAAGCCGAGTTGTGCCGGGCCGGTTCGGATGCGCCGAGCTGTCCCGGGATTCGGATCGCCGGGGCCGATGTGCGCGTGTCGACCTCAGGGAGCGACACACGCCCCACGGATCCGATTCCGCGCACACGCACGGTGACAGACGGCCGTGCATTCGGGCCCCGGGGCGCCTGCGGTCACGCCCTGCGGCGGAGGGCGCCGACGATCGCGCGCTCCACGCGCGGCCAGTCGTGGATGACGAGCGCGTAGTCGAACCGGAGGGTTCGGTAGCCGAGCGCGGCAGCATTCGCGTCTCGGACGAGGTCGCGGTGCCGGTGGCTCTCCCCGTCGTGGTTCTCGCGCCCGTCCACTTCGAGGATGATCCGGTCGCCGACGACGAAGTCGACGCGTCCGACCGTGCGGATGCGCACCTGGCAGCGGAGCACGATGCCCATGCGGAGCAGCCGGATCCTGAGGAGCGACTCGAGCCCGCTCTCCGAGTCCGATCGCGCTGCGTCGACGAGTCGCCGCTGCCGCGCATCCAGACGTGCGCGCACCGCGAGACGGTCACGTCGAGACAGCAGCCCCCGGTGCCACGCGGATTCGAACGCGGCGAAGAACGCCTCATCGCCCTGGCAGCGCGCGAGCTGGACGAGAGCGCGGACGATGTCGACGCGCCCGAAGCCCGTCGCGCCTTCATCCCAGTGCGGGATGCACGCGCACCCTGCGTGCTCGCGCTGGCGCCCGTGCGGTCCCATCGCGACGTGAATCGCGTCGGCGTCGAGAACCCATACGCCGAGCTGGGCGAGCGCAGATGCGCAGCAGAGTGCGCCGCCGTGCCGCGCCGCCGTGACGATGTCCGCGCTCACGTCCGGAGTCGCATAGACCCCGGGGCGCACCTTCCAGATCGATCCGGTCACAAGCGCGCGCCGGATGTCGCGCGCAGACGCGCCCGCCATCCGCAGCGTCGATGCGCGGGCCACTCCGTGACGTGCATCGATGCGAGCGGCGATCTCCGTCGGATACATCCCGCCAGCCTCGTCGGCCCGCGGGCCCGCCACCGGCACAGCGCGTGTGCTCGTGCCGGTGCGCGCGTGTCGTCCGCCTGTGCACGAGGTGTCGGCGCGAGACGCCCAGGGGGTGGGTCCGATGCGGGGGACGGATGGGCGAGGGCGGGGCGGCGTGTGCGGGGTGTCGGGATTCGGATGGCTGGGGCGGGTGCGCGCGCGTCGGTCTCAGGAGACGACTTCAGCACCACGGGTCCGATTCGGGGTACGGCACTCCGAGAGCGGGGCGGCGTGCGGGGTGTCGGGGTTCGGATGGCTGGGGCGGGTGTGGGCGTGTCGGCCCCGGGAGTCGACTTCGGCACCACGGGTCCGATTCCGGAGCCGGCCGCATTCCGGAGCACGCCGCACTCCGGCGGTCGTCCTGGCCGTCCCGCCTAGGATGGTGGCATGACGACACGCGTGGCACTGGTCGGCGGCAGCGGCAAGCTCGGCAGCATCATCCGCGAGGTCGTCGACGGGATGGACGGGTTCGAGATCGTCGCGGTGCTCGGATCGAGCAGCGACCTCGCCGAGCTCGACGGCGCGGATCTCGTCATCGACGCCTCGACTCCGGCCGTGAGCATCGACGTCGTGCGCGCGGCGATCGAGCGCGGCGCCCAGGTTCTCGTCGGCACGAGCGGATGGTCCGCGGAGCGCGTCGCGCTCGTGCCCCCGCTCGTGGAGGCGGCTGGGACCGGCGCGGTCTTCATCCCGAACTTCTCGCTCGGATCCGTGCTCGGCACGGCACTCGCCGCGGCCTCCGCGCGGTTCTTCCCGTCCGTCGAGATCGTCGAGACGCATCGCGACACGAAGATCGACTCCCCGTCGGGCACGGCGGTCCGCACGGCCGAGCTCATCGCGGCGGCCCGCGAGACGCCCGTCGACGCGCCGTTCGTCGACCAGCGCGCACGTGGGCAGCAGGTCGCGAGCGTGCCCGTGCACTCCCTGCGCCGCCCCGGGGTGGTAGCCCGACAGGAGACGATCCTCTCCGGGCCCGGCGAGTCGCTCTCCCTCGTGCACGACACGATCGACCCGGCCGCCGCGTACGCGCCGGGCATCCGCATCGCCGTCGAGGCCGCGACCGGCGTGCGCGGCGTCGTCGTGGGCCTGGAGAACTTCATCGACATCGGCATCGGCACGCCGCGCCCCGCTGCGGCCGAGCCCGTCGACGACGGTGCGACGGTCGCGGGCCAGGCCGCGCGGGCCACGGGCGCATGAGACTGCGCGTCGGCGTCGCCGTCATGACGGCGCTCCTGCTGCTCTACATCCTCGTCGTGGGGCAGAAGGCCGTGTCGGCTCTGTCGATCGGCATCTCGACCGGCGAGCCGATCCTCGCTGTCATGGGCGGCGCGATGATCGTGCTCCCGCTCATCGCGCTGTGGGGGCTCGGCCGCGAGCTCCTGTTCGGATGGCGCGCCGAGCGCCTTGCACGCCGTCTCGAGAGCGAGGGCGGGCTGCCGACCGAGGAGGTCAGCACGTCGCCGAGCGGGCGCCCGGCGCGGGCGGATGGCGAGGCGCTCTTCCCGACGTACCGCGCCGAGGTCGAAGCCGACGAGACCGACTGGCGCGCGTGGTACCGGCTGAGCCTCGCGTACGCCGCTGCGGGCGATACGAAGCGCGCGCGATCCGCGGTGCGCGAGGCCATCCGCCGCGAACGGGCCGCGCACAGCCCCGTCTAGCACCCGGCGCGGACGCCCGCTGCAGCCGTTCAGCGCTCGGGGACGACCGCGGCGATCGCGTCCTCGAGAGCCGGGTGGGCGAACGAGAAGCCGGTGGACTGCAGCGCTCGCGGCACGATGTCGGCGTCGACGAGGAGCATGTCGTCGGCGAAGTCGCGCCCGAGCGCGGCGCGGAGAGCCCATGCGGGCGCCGGCAGGGCGAAAGGGCGCCGCAGCCGACGTGCGAGCGCACGCCCGAAGTCGTTCGCGGTCGTCGCGACCGGGGCAGCCAGGTTGACCGGCCCAGTCAGCCGGTGCTCGAGGACGTGGCGGATGGCCGCGATCGCGTCCTCGAAGGAGATCCAGGCCCACACCTGGCGCCCCGAGCCGAGCGGACCGGCGAGACCTGTTCGCGTCAGGGGGATGAGCGGGCGCAGGACGCCGTCGGGATGCACGACCGGCGCGGTGCGGAGGAGCGCGACGCGGGGCCCGGCGCCGTGCGCGGCCTGCTCCCACGCGCCGCAGAGGTCGGCGAGGAATCCGCTCCCACGAGGTGCGTCCTCGGTGACGGGGCCATCGGGTGAGGACCCGTACCAGCCCGCGGCGCTCGCCGAGACGAGGAGAGGCGGCTCGTCGAGCTGGGAGATCGCGCGGGCGAGGACGCGCGTTGGCGTGAGCCGCGAGGAGTGCAGGCGTCGCCGGTACGCGGGCGTCCAGGGGATGCGCCCCACGCTCGCGCCGCAGAGGTTCACGACGGCGTCCGCGCCTCGGAGGACAGCGGGATCGAGATGAGGAGCGTCGAGCCAGCGCGTCTCGTCCGCGGCGCTCGGGGCGCGGCGGACGAGACGCGTCACCTCCACGCCCGCCGCGCGGAGGTCGTCGACGACGCCCTGGCCGAGGAGGCCCGACGAGCCGGCGACGATGACGCGCGTGAGCGAGGAGGCGGTCATCCTGGGCTACGCGAGCGTCGCCTCGAGCGAGATCTCGATGCCCGCGAGCGCCTGCGAGACGGGGCAGCCCGCCTTGGCCTCCTCGGCGATCTGCTGGAAGCGCTCGGCGTCGATGCCGGGGACGACGGCGTTGACGTTGAGGTGGCTCCCGGTGATGCCGGTGCCGGGCTTGAAGGTGACCGACGCGGTCGTGTCGATCTTCTCCGGCGGGGTGCCGTTCTCGGCGAGCGCGTTCGAGAGCGCCATGCTGAAGCACGACGAGTGCGCTGCCGCGATGAGCTCCTCGGGGGTGGTCGTCGTGTCGGAGCCCTCGCTGCGGGCCTTCCAGTTCACGGGGAACGTCCCGACGCCGGTCGAGAACGAGACGGTGCCGGAGCCCTCGAAGAGGGATCCCTGCCACGAGGTGCTGGCTTCGCTGGTGACGGTCATTGTCGTTCCTCCTGATCGGGGGCGGATGGTCCGCGGCCAGCCTAACGGCGCGGCCCGACACGGGGAACGCCTTGCGCCGGCGCCCTTCATGTCATATTCCGCCACCTCGGGTCCGTCGGCACGGCGACGGATCTACCGTGGTTCCGATGACCCCCGCCGCCGCTCTCGCCGCCCTCGTCGCGATCGTCCTCGTCGCGACGGCTCTCGGCGTGCTCCTGCGGCGGCGCGAGGGCCGCGCTCGGGCGGTCCGGGCGGATGCCGTCGCCCCGACGGCGCTCGGGCTCGCCCCGGGCGCGTTCGGAGAGCATGCGACGCTCGTGCAGTTCAGCACCGAGCTGTGCGCCCGGTGCCCCGCGGTGCGGCGGCTGCTCTCCGACGTGGCGGGGGAGAGGGATGGCGTCGCGCACGTCGACGTCGACGTCACGCACCGCGTCGAGATCGCCCGGCGCTTCCACGTGCTCCAGACGCCCACGACCCTCGTCCTCGACGCGCGCGGCGTCCCGCGCGCCCGCATCACCGGAGCTCCGACCCGCGACACGGTGATGGCCGAGCTCGACGCCATCGAAGGGAAGACCCATGCCTGACGCACCCGCAGGGATCGATCCGCGCGGCCCTCGCTTCGCCGCCGCCATCACGAGCGCGCTGCTGCTCGTCGCGACGTTCCTCGCCTTCACGGGGGTCTCGACGCGCACGGCGGCGTCGTTCGGCTGGTTCGCCCACCAGCCCGCGAGCGGTGCGATCTTCACGCCGGGGATCGGCGCCGCCTCCGTCTTCGAGCGCGCGGCGGATCCCGGCTTCCTCGCGGTGCTCGTCGTCGCGCTGCTCTTCCTCTGGAGCGTCGTCTCGCCGCGCACCGCGCCGTGGGGCGTGCTCTTCCGCCGCGTGGTCCGCCCTCGACTCGGGCCTCCTGCGGAGCTCGAGGACCCGCGCCCGCCGCGCTTCGCGCAGGGCGTCGGCCTGTTCGTCACGGGGCTCGGCCTCGTCCTGCATCTCGCGGCCGTGCCCTGGGCGCTGCCGATCGCGGCGGCCGCGGCGTTCGTCGCCGCGTTCCTCAACGCGGCATTCGGCTTCTGCCTCGGCTGCCAGATCTACCTCCTCCTGCAGCGCGCGGGCATCGTCGGACGCGAGCGCGCCGCCTGAGCCGGCGCGCGCCATCCCGACTAGCCTTGACGTCATGAGCGGCGCCATCCCCACCCCGTACGAGGATCTCCTTCGCGACGTGCTCGCGAACGGCACGCACAAGGATGACCGCACGGGCACCGGGACGACGAGCGTGTTCGGGCGGCAGATCCGATACGACCTCAGCGCGGGCTTCCCGCTCATCACGACGAAGCGCGTGCACTTCAAGTCGATCGCCTACGAGCTGCTGTGGTTCCTGCGCGGCGACTCGAACGTGCGCTGGCTCCAGGAGCACGGCGTGTCGATCTGGGACGAGTGGGCTGATGAGGACGGCGAGCTCGGGCCGGTCTACGGCGTGCAGTGGCGCTCGTGGCCGACCCCGAGCGGCGAGAGCATCGACCAGATCGCGAAGGTCGTCGCTCAGCTGAAGGCGAACCCCGACAGCCGTCGGCACATCGTGACGGCGTGGAACCCGGCCGAGGTCGACGACATGGCGCTGCCGCCGTGCCACGCCCTCTTCCAGTTCTACGTCGCGGACGGCCGGCTCAGCTGCCAGCTCTACCAGCGCAGCGCCGACCTCTTCCTCGGCGTGCCCTTCAACATCGCGTCGTACGCGCTCCTCACGCTCATGGTCGCCCAGCAGACCGGGCTCGAGCCGGGCGACTTCGTGTGGACCGGCGGCGACTGCCACATCTACGACAACCATCGGGAGCAGGTCGTCGAGCAGCTCTCGCGCGAGCCCTACCCGTACCCCGCGCTGCGATTCGCCCGGAAGCCGGAGTCGCTGTTCGACTACGCGTACGACGACTTCGTCGTGGAGGAGTACCGCCACCATCCCGCGATCCGCGCGGCCGTGGCGGTCTGAGCCGTGACCATCCGCTCGATCTGGGCGCAGTCGCGCACCCGCGCGATCGGGTCCGACGGGGGCATGCTGTGGCAGCTGCCCGAGGACATGGCCTTCTTCAAGCGCGCCACGACGGGAACGCCGGTCGTGATGGGGCGGAAGACGTGGCTGTCGTTCCCCGAGCGCTTCCGCCCGCTTCCCGACCGGCCCAACATCGTCGTCACGCGCGACGAGAGCTTCGCGGCGGAGGGCGCGCAGGTCGTGCACTCGCTCGAGGACGCCCTCGAGGCCGCGGGGCGGATCGACGACGAGGTCTGGGTGATCGGCGGCGCGCAGATCTACGCGCAGGCCATGGACGTCGTCGACGAGCTGTGGGTCACCGAGGTCGACGTCGACGCGGATGGCGACGCCTACGCGCCCGAGATCGGCGAGGAGTGGCGGGTCGTCCGGTCGGAGCCCGATGGCGCCGCGGAGTGGCTCACGAGCCGAACGGGCACCCGCTACCGCTTCGTCGTGTACCGGCGCCGCTGAGCCCCCGCTGCGGGGGCCCAGCGGCTCGGCTCACGCGCCCAGCTGGAGGCTGACCGTGGCGTACGAGTGCGGCGGGAGCTCGACCTCGAGGCCGCGCGCGTGCGTGCGGACGCCGTCGAAGTCGACCGGCGCGACGTTCTCCGGCTGACCGGGCACGTTGTGCGCGGCCGTGCTCTCGGCCGTGAGCAGGCGGGCCGACCAGCCCTCGACCGACCTGCCGCGCAGGTCGAGGACGACCGTGCGCGGCTGGTCGGCGTCGAGGTTCGACAGGGACACGAGCGCCGCGGCGTCCTTGGTCGACGCCGACGCCGAGATCATCGGCAGGTCGCGCCCGTCGACCGCGCGGGTCTCGCCGTCGACGACATGCGCCTCGAGCGCCTGTGCGTCGTGGTGGCCGACGTTCATCGCGAACACGTGGAACGTGGGGGTCTTCACGAGCGCTCCGGTGTCGGGGTCGGTGAGGAGCATCGCCTGCAGCACGTTGACGGTCTGCGCGATGTTCGCCATGACCAGGCGGTCGGCGTGGCGGTGGAACGCGTCGAAGTGCACGCTCGCGACGAGCGCGTCGCGCAGGGTGTTCTGCTGGTAGAGGAACCCGGGGTTCGTGCCGGGCTCGACATCCCACCACGTGCCCCACTCGTCGAGGACGAGGCCCACGCGCCGGCGCGGATCGTGCCGGTCCATCACGGTGCTGTGCCGCGTGAGGAGCTGCTCGATGTGGAAGGCGCGGGAGAGCGCGAGGTACCACTCGTCCTCGTCGAACTCGGTCGCCGAGCCCTTGCTCTGCCACGAGCCCGACATCGTGTAGTAGTGCAGCGAGACCGCCTGATAGGGCGAGGATCCCTGGCCGTCGCAGCCGAGGCATCCGAGCGCCTTCATGAGGGTCTCGGTCCACTCGAGGTCGTCGGCGTTCGCGCCCGCCGCGATCCGGTACACCGTGTTGCCGCCGTGGTCGCGCACGTACGTCGCGTACTGGCGGGCGAGGTCCGCGTACGCCTCGGCGCGCATGTTGCCGCCGCAGCCCCAGGCCTCGTTGCCGATGCCGAAGAACGGCACCTTCCAGGGCTCGTCGCGGCCGTTCTCGCGGCGCAGCGCGGCCATGGGGGAGTCGTCGGCCCGTGTGAGGTACTCGATCCACTCGCTCATCTCGCGCACGGTGCCCGAGCCGACGTTGCCGTTCACGTAGGCGTCGGCGCCGAGCATCTCGCAGAGCTGCATGAACTCGTGCGTTCCGAAGGAGTTGTCCTCGACGACGTCGCCCCAGTGGGAGTTGACCATGCGCGGGCGGCTCTCGCGCGGGCCGATGCCGTCGCGCCAGTGGTAGTCGTCGGCGAAGCAGCCGCCCGGCCAGCGCAGGTTCGGGATCGCGAGCTCGCGGAGCGCCTCGACGACGTCGAGGCGGATGCCGCCCTCGTTCGGGATGTCGGAGTCCTCGCCGACGAAGAAGCCGCCGTAGATGCACCGCCCCAGGTGCTCGGCGAAGTGCCCGTAGAGGTGGCGGCTGATCGTGGGGCCGGGGAGGTCGAGGTCGATGACGACGCGGGTGGAGGACATGGGAGCCTTTCCGGGTGAGAGAAGTGATGTAACGATACATCCGGGCGGGCTCCGGGGGAAGAGCGGATTCGCATAGGGTCGATCCGAGCGGCGCGAGCGCGAAGGAGGCGGCCATGGCGACGATGAGCGACGTGGCGCGCGCGGCCGGGGTGTCGGTCATGACGGTGTCGAACGTGCTCAACGACCGCGGGCGGGTGAGCGCCGAGACACGGCTGCGGGTGCTCGAGAAGGTGCGGGAGATCGGGTACGAGATCGACCTCACGGCCCGGCGCCTGCGCGCGGGGCGCACCGACACGGTCGCGCTCATCGTGCCGCGCTTCGACCACGCGTACTTCGGCGACCTCGCGGCCGCGTTCGCCGAGGCGTTCGCCCTTCGGGGGCGCCACCTCGTCGTCGAGCAGAGCGGTGCGAGCGTCGAGGGCGAGCTGTCCGCGCTGTCGCTCGCGCGCCTGCGCATGTACGACGGCGTGATCCTGAGCCCTGTGGGGCTCGGCGCGCCCGACCTCGACCGCATCGCCATCCCCACGCCCATCGTCATGCTCGGCGAGCAGCAGGTGCCCGAGCGCTTCGACCACGTCACCATGGCGAACGCCGAGGGCGCGCGGATGGCGGTCGCCCACCTCATCGGGAGCGGCGCGCGGCGCGTCGCGATCGTCGGCGGTGCGCGCGCGTCGCGCGGCGTGACGATGTCGAGCCAGCGCACGGACGGATGGCGCGCGGCGCACGCGGACGCGGGGCTCGCCGCGGATCCCGAGCTCGTCTTGGAGGTGCGCGAGCCGGCCGTCGACGGCGCGCGCGACGCCATCGCGCGCGCGGTGCGGGACGGCCTCGGCGTCGACGCCGTCTTCGCGGTCACCGACCAGATCGCCTTCGGCGTGCTCGCGGGGCTCGCCGACGCGGGCGTCGCGGTGCCGGGGGACGTGCAGGTGATCGGGTTCGACGACGTCGGGATCAGCCGCCATATCGCCGGCGGGCTGTCGACGGTCGATCCCGGCTCCCGCTGGATCGTCGAGCAGGCGGTCGAGACGCTCGAGGCGCGGATGGCGCGCGCGGACTTCGCGCCGCGGCACCTCGTGAGCCCCGCGCGCCTCGTGCTGAGGGCCACGACGAAGGCGGCGCCGTCGTCGAGGCGATAGCCTTGATGCCATGACGCACACGGGCAATCCCTTCGGACAGGTTCTCGTCGCGCTCGTCACGCCGATGACGGCGGACGGCGAAGTGGACTGGCCCGGCGTCGAGAAGCACATCGACGCGTGCATCGCCCAGGGCGCCGACGGGATCGTCGTCACGGGCACGACGGGGGAGACGTCGACCCTGACCGACGCCGAGAAGCTGCGCCTCGTCGAGGTCGGCAAGGACGTCTCGGCCGGGCGCGCGAAGATCATCACGGGCGGCGGCTCGAACGAGACCGCGCACGCGATCGACCTCTACCAGAAGAGCGAGAAGGCCGGCGCCGACGGCATCATGATCGTCACGCCGTACTACAACAAGCCGACGCAGGCGGGTGTCCTCACGCACTTCCGGCTCATCGCCGACTCGACCGACCTCCCCGTGATCCTCTACGACATCCCCGGGCGCACGGGCATCCCGATCCGCTACGAGACGATCCTGCGCCTCGCGAAGCACCCGAACATCCTCGCGGTCAAGGACGCCAAGGGCGATCTCAGCGAGGTGAGCCGCGTGCTCAACCAGACCGACCTCATGTACTTCTCGGGTGACGACGCCAACGTGCTCCCCGAGCTCGCGATCGGCGCCACGGGCCTCATCGGCGTGACCGCCAACGTGGCCTCCGGCCCGTACCGCACGATCGTCGACGCGGTGAACCGCGGCGACCTCGCCACGGCGACCGACCAGCACAAGCGCCTCGAGCCGCTCGTGCGCGCGCTCATGACGCACGTGCCCGGCACGGTCGCGACGAAGTACGTGCTGCACGGCCTCGGCCGGATCTCGAGCCCGCGCGTGCGCCTGCCGCTCGTCGGTCCCGAGGAATGGGAGGCCGCGCTCATCGAGGACGAGCTCGCGCTCGTCAAGGACGTCGACGGGGTCGACTTCTCGAACTTCCGCCCCGACCGCAACGCGGCCGCGGGCGGCGCGCTGCCGAAGGTGCCCGGCACCACCCGCTGATCTCCCGCGGCGGCACCGGTCGTCGCGACAACACCGAATACGACGAACCGGATGCCGCAGGGCATCCCGGAAGGCGGACGATGTCCACACAGGTTCTCGAGCCCGCAGATCTCACCCCGGGGACCCTTCGGGTGACGCCCCTGGGCGGTCTCGGCGAGGTCGGCCGCAACATGACCACGTACGAGATCGACGGCGAGATCCTCATCATCGACTGCGGCGTGCTCTTCCCCGAGGAGCACCAGCCGGGCGTCGACCTGATCCTGCCCGACATGGAGCCGCTGCGCGGACGTCTCGACGACGTCGTGGGCGTGGTGCTCACCCACGGGCACGAGGACCACATCGGCGCCGTCCCGTACCTCCTCAAGCAGCGCCCCGACATCCCGATCATCGGCTCCGCGCTCACGCTCGCGCTCACCGCAGCGAAGCTCAAGGAACACCGGATCACCCCCGTCGCGCACGTCGTGAAGGAGGGCGAGACGTGGGAGGCCGGGCCGTTCGAGCTCGAGTTCGTCGCGGTGAACCACTCGATCCCGGACGCGCTCGCGGTCGCCGTGCGCACGGACGCCGGCCTCGTGCTCCACACGGGCGACTTCAAGATGGACCAGCTGCCGCTCGACGGCCGCATCACCGATCTGCGCGCCTTCGCGCGGCTCGGCGAGGAGGGCGTCGATCTCTTCCTGCCCGACTCGACCAATGCCGACGTGCCCGGCTTCACGCCGACCGAGCGCTCGATCGGGCCCGTGCTCGACCAGGTCATCTCGAAGACGCCGGGGCGCGTCATCGTCGCGAGCTTCTCGAGCCACGTGCATCGCGTGCAGCAGGTGCTCGACGCCGCGGCCGCGAACGGGCGGCGCGTCGCGCTGCTCGGCCGCAGCATGGTGCGCAACATGACGATCGCGGCCGACCTGGGGTACCTCAACGTGCCCGACGGCGTGCTCATCGACTACAAGAAGGCACGCGATGTGCCCGACCACCAGATCGTCTACATGTCGACGGGGTCGCAGGGCGAGCCGATGGCCGTGCTGAGCCGCATGGCGAACCTCGACCACGAGATCGAGCCGGGGGAGGGCGACACCGTCATCCTCGCCTCGAGCCTCATCCCGGGCAACGAGAACGCCGTCTACCGCGTCATCGACGGGCTCACGAAGCTCGGCGCACACGTCGTGCACAAGGCCAACGCGAAGGTGCACGTGTCGGGCCACGCCGCGGCCGGCGAGCTCATCTACTGCTACAACATCCTCAAGCCCCGCAACGTGCTGCCCGTCCACGGCGAGTACCGGCACCTGATGGCGAACGCCCGGCTCGCGCAGGACACGGGCATCGACGCCGAGCGCACCATCATCGGCTCGAACGGCACGGTCGTCGACCTCAAGGACGGCGAGGCGCGCGTCGTGGGCCAGCTCGACCTGGGCTTCGTCTACGTGGACGGCTCGAGCGTGGGCGCCATCACCGATGCCGACCTCAAGGACCGCCGGACGCTCGGCGAGGAGGGCTTCGTGTCGGTGATCGTCGTGGTCGACTCGCAGACCGGCAGGATCATCACGGGCCCCGAGATCCACGCGCGAGGCATCGCGGAGGAGGACCGGGTCTTCGACAAGGTCAAGCCGAAGATCGTCGCTGCCCTCGAGGAGGCCGCCCAGAAGGGCGTGCGCGACAACCACGCGCTCTCGCAGACGGTGCGTCGGACGATCGGCCGCTGGGTGAACCAGTCGCTGCGCCGCCGGCCGATGATCGTGCCGCTCGTCATCGAGGCCTGAGGGCGCGAGCGCCGTCGTGGACGCCGGATCGGCGCGGGATTCCGCGCCGATCCGCGTCGTTCCGGCCGGATGTCGGCCCGGCGACGTACCGTGGAGCAATGCCACGTACGTCCGCCGCGTCGAAGAACCCGGGAACCAGAAGCACCCGCGGGGCCTCGAAGGATGAGGCCGTGGCCGCTCCGCGCCCGCGCAAGAAGGCCGATCCGGCTCCCAAGCGCTATGTCGACGAGGCCGAGCGGCAGCCCCTGCTCGTCCGGGGATGGAACGGCCTCGCGCGCGCGGTGGGCGGCCTCTTCCGCGCGTTCGGGCCCGAGGTCCTCGAGAAGGACCAGCGCCGCGACGGCTTCCCGCTCCTGCTCGTGCTGCTCGCGATCGCGGGGGCCGTCAACGAGTGGTTCTTCATCGGCAACGAGATCGCCGTTCAGATCAGCGCCTACTCGTTCGGCCTGCTGATCGGCCGTGCGGCCTTCATCTTCCCGATCCTCCTGCTCCTGCTGGCCGGCTGGTTCTTCCGCCATCCGTCCTCGGTGAACGACAACGGGCGCGTGGGGATCGGCTTCGGCATGCTCACCGTGACGATCGCGGGCTTCCTGCACGTGGCAGGCGGGCGCCCCAAGCCGGTCGAGGGCGTGCTCGCCCTGAGCGAGGCGGGCGGCGTCTTCGGGTGGCTCGTCGCCGAGGCCATGGCCTTCCTCATCACGGACGTCGGCGCATACGTCGTGCTGTCCCTGCTCGCCGTGCTCAGCGTGCTCATCCTCACCAAGACGCCGCCGAACCGCATCGGCCAGCGGCTCGGCGACCTCTACCTGTGGATGTTCGACGCCGAGCGCACCGCGCCGGAGAGCCGCGAGAAGCCCGCCAAGGGCGCGACGGCCCCGACGAAGGTGCTCGAGGGCGACGAGGCCGACGAGGGCAAGGACGCGGGCGTGCCGTGGTGGCGGCGGAACAAGTCCGGCCGCGAGGAGGACCCCGAGGTCGTCTCGGAGCCGCAGGACCTCACCGAGCTGCTCACCGACCAGACCGATCGCGGCTACGACCAGGCGATCGTGACGTCTGCGCCGGCGGCCGACGACATCCGCACGGACGACCCGGACGACGCGGTGACGGAGGTGCTCACCTCCTCGGTGCTCGCCGGGCTGCGCGGCGACGGCGCCGAGCGGCGCACGGGCCTCGTGGGCGACGGGGACGACCTCGACGACGAGACCGACGACCTGCCGGGATTCACCGGCTTCGGGACCGACGGCCCCGGCGGCCGCGGGCCGCAGCCGCCCTCCCAGCCGTACGTGCTGCCGTCGCCGACGGCACTCGCGTCGGGCCCTCCGGCCGTCGCGCGCTCCGAGGCCAACGACCGCGTGGTCGCCCAGATCACGAGCGTCTTCGAGCAGTTCAAGGTCGACGCGCAGGTCACCGGGTTCTCGCGCGGCCCGACCGTGACGCAGTACGAGATCGAGCTCGGACCCGGCGTCAAGGTCGAGAAGATCACCCAGCTCTCGAACAACATCGCCTACGCCGTCGCGTCGAACGACGTGCGCATCCTCGCCCCGATCCCGGGCAAGAGCGCGATCGGCGTGGAGATCCCGAACGCCGACCGCGAGACGGTCGCGCTCGGCGACGTGCTCCGCTCTGCCGCGGCCCAGAAGTCGACGCATCCGCTCACGATCGGCGTCGGCAAGGACGTCGGCGGCGGCTTCGTCGTGGCGAACCTCGCGAAGATGCCCCACCTCCTGGTCGCGGGTTCGACGGGCTCCGGAAAGTCGAGCTTCGTGAACTCGATGATCACGAGCCTCCTCATGCGCGCCAAGCCGAGCGAGGTGCGCATGGTGCTGATCGACCCGAAGCGGGTCGAGCTCACGAACTACGCGGGCGTGCCGCATCTCATCACCCCGATCATCACGAACGCGAAGAAGGCCGCAGAGGCTCTCCAGTGGGTCGTGAAGGAGATGGACATGCGGTACGACGACCTCGCGTCGTTCGGATTCCGCCACATCGACGACTTCAACCGCGCGGTCGTCGCGGGCGAGGTCGACGTGCCAGCCGGCAGCGAGCGCGTGCTGAAGCCGTACCCCTACCTCCTCGTCGTCGTCGACGAGCTCGCCGACCTGATGATGGTGGCTCCCCGCGACGTCGAGGACTCGATCGTCCGCATCACGCAGCTCGCACGCGCGTCCGGCATCCATCTCGTCCTCGCCACGCAGCGGCCGTCGGTCGACGTCGTCACCGGCCTCATCAAGGCCAATGTGCCCTCGCGCCTCGCGTTCGCGGTCACGAGCGTCACCGACAGCCGCGTCATCCTCGACCAGCCGGGCGCCGACAAGCTCATCGGCCAGGGCGACGCCCTGTTCTCGCCCATGGGCTCGTCGAAGGCGCTCCGCGTGCAGGGCGCGTGGGTGACCGAGGAGGAGATCGAGAAGGTCGTCGCCCACGTCACGGGGCAGGCGCGGCCCGAGTACCGCGCGGATGTCGCGGAGGCGCTCGAGCCGAAGAAGAAGGAGGTCGACGAGGACATCGGAGACGACCTCGAGCTGCTCCTCGCCGCGGCCGAGCTCATCGTCACGAGCCAGTTCGGCTCGACGTCGATGCTCCAGCGCAAGCTGCGCGTGGGCTTCGCCAAGGCCGGCCGCCTCATGGACCTGCTCGAGTCGCGAGAGATCGTCGGACCCTCCGAGGGCTCGAAGGCCCGCGACGTGCTCGTCACGCCCGAGCAGCTGCCCGGCGTGCTCGCGAAGCTGCGCGGCGAGGAGCCGCCCGCTGCCGCTCCGGCGGCTCCCTCGCCCGAGGCGCCCTCGGCGCCCGACGCCGACGACCGCTATGCCGACGACCCCATCGAGGCGCAGTTCGCCGGCCGCGAGGTCGTCGACGAGAGCGAGTCCGAGGACGCCTGGGGTCTGACCGGGCGCGACGAGCCGCGCTACTGACGCCCGCGCCTGACAGACTGAGGCCATGAGCATCCCCCGCCAGCTCCCCAACGCGATCACGGTCGTGCGCATCCCGCTCGCGATCGTGTTCTTCGTGCTCCTGCTCATCGGGGGCCATCTCGGCGAGGGAAGCCTTCCCCTGCGGTGGACGGCGGCCATCCTCTTCATCGTCGCGATCTCGACCGACTGGGTCGACGGCTACCTCGCGCGCCGCTACGACATCGTGAGCGACTTCGGCAAGCTCTGGGACCCGATCGCCGACAAGCTGCTCACGGGCGCGGCCTTCGTCGGGCTCGCGATCCTCGGCGAGATGGCGTGGTGGATGGTCGTGGTCATCCTCGTCCGGGAGTGGGGGATCACGATCCACCGCTTCGTGGTCGTCCGGCAGCACGTCGTGGCCGCCGCCTGGATGGGCAAGGTCAAGACCGCGTTCCAGGGCGTCGCGCTCGGGTGGGCGCTCCTGCCGTTCTGGCTTCTCATCGGCGAGCCGGCGTTCGCGGTCATCACCCTCATCCTCATGTGGATCGTCGTCGTGCTCACCGTGGCGAGCGGCGTCGACTACGTGCTCGCCCAGATCCGCGGAGCGCGGGCGGACGCCGGTGAGTGACGTGAAGCGCGAGACGTTCGCGGTCGCGAACGAGCTCCTGCGCCGGCTGTCGGCGCGCAACTGGAGCATCGCGACCGCGGAGTCGCTCACGGGGGGCCTGCTGTCGTCGGCGATCATCGAGGTGCCCGGCTCGTCGCAGCGGATGCGCGGCGGCGTGGTGGCCTACGACACGGCGATCAAGCACAGCGTGCTAGGCGTCGACGCGGCCCTCCTCGATGAGCACGGCGCCGTGCACCCGGACGTCGCGCGCGAGATGGCGACCGGAGCGCGGCGCACGCTCGCGCTGGCCGACGAGGACACCATGGTGGGGCTGTCGACGACGGGGATCGCCGGCCCGGCGTCGCCGGACGGGCAGCCGGTCGGGACCGTGCACGTCGCGGTCGCCACGCCCGAGCGGGTCGTCGTGTCCTCGCACCTGTTCGACGGCGACCGGGCGGAGATCCGGGCGAGCGCCGTGCTCGCGGCCCTCGATCTCGCGGTCGCAGAGATCTGAGGGCGGGCACTGGGCGGATTCTCGGCGTGAGCGGCGCCCCGCCCCGTGTCAAGCGGGATTAAATTGGTCTCATCGGTGTTGTACTCTGATGCATCCGTCGGATGGTGGAGTGAGGAGGGGATAGTCATGATCCTGGTTCGTCAAGAGATCGGCGACGTTCTGCGCGGCTTCCGCCAGCAGAAGGGCCAGACCCTCCGTCAGGTCGCGAGCAAGGCGAGCGTCGCGCTCGGATACCTGAGCGAGGTCGAGCGGGGCCAGAAGGAGGCCTCGAGCGAGATCCTCGCCTCGGTCGCCGAGGCGCTCGACGTGCCCATCTCCACGATCTACCGGACGGTGGGCGATCGCATCGCGGTGCTCGAGGGACTCGACGTGCAGGCGTTCCCCGACGTCGTGCCCGACGACCTCATCGCCGAGGTCGAGCCAGAGCTGTCCTTCCGCTGACCGCGCATGCGCCGCAGCGAGTTCCTGCGCGCCGTCGACGCCGAGTTCGGCGGTCGCGCGGCATCGCTCGTGCACGATCTGGTGCTCACGGGCATCGGGCGCACCGCCCAGGAGGCGCTCGATGCCGGCGTGCCTCCGCGCGACATCTGGGAGGCGCTGTGCATCGAGACGGACGTCCCTCCCGCACGCCGGCACGGAGTCGGCCGGCTCGAACCGCGACGCTGAGCCCGCGCCCGCCGTTCGATTCTCGGATCGCGTTCATCGGCGTGTCATCGAAGGTGCGTTCGAAGAGAGCGTAGTCTCGTGCACAACGTGGTTCCGGGACGATATCCCTCCACAGATGCGGCGGTCCGGCGGCGATGTCGGTGGTCCTCCGTAGCGTGGGAGTCGGCATCAGCGCCACGCGCCTTGTCGCAGTCCTCGGCCATCCGGTCGGAGCGCGACAGCCTACAGGCGGCGGTTCACGAGTGGAGAAGGAACAGGAAATGCCCGCACCAGCAGACCGCGAGAAGGCCCTCGAGTCGGCCCTCGCACAGATCGACAAGCAGTTCGGCAAGGGCTCGGTCATGCGACTGGGCAGCGACGAGCGCGCGCCCGTCGAGGTCATCCCCACGGGGTCGATCGCGCTCGATGTCGCGCTCGGCGTGGGCGGGATCCCGCGTGGCCGCATCATCGAGATCTACGGCCCCGAGTCCTCGGGAAAGACGACGCTCACGCTCCACGCGATCGCCAACGTGCAGCGCGCGGGCGGCATCGCCGCGTTCATCGACGCCGAGCACGCGCTCGACCCCGAGTACGCGCAGAAGCTCGGCGTCGACATCGACCAGCTCCTCGTGTCGCAGCCCGACACCGGAGAGCAGGCGCTCGAGATCGCCGACATGCTCATCCGATCGGGCGCGATCGACCTCGTCGTCATCGACTCGGTCGCCGCGCTCGTTCCGCGCGCCGAGATCGAGGGCGAGATGGGCGACTCGCACGTCGGCCTCCAGGCCCGCCTCATGTCGCAGGCGCTCCGCAAGCTCACGGGCGGTCTGAACCAGACGAAGACCACGGCGATCTTCATCAACCAGCTGCGCGAGAAGATCGGCGTGTTCTTCGGGTCTCCCGAGACCACCGCGGGAGGAAAGGCGCTCAAGTTCTACGCGTCCGTCCGCATGGACATCCGCCGCATCGAGACCCTCAAGGACGGCGCCGAGGCGGTCGGCAACCGCACGCGCGTCAAGGTCGTCAAGAACAAGATGGCTCCGCCGTTCAAGCAGGCCGAGTTCGACATCCTCTACGGCGTCGGCATCTCGCGCGAGGGCAGCCTCATCGACTTCGGCGTCGAGCACGGGATCGTGAAGAAGTCCGGCTCCTGGTACACCTACGACGGCGACCAGCTCGGGCAGGGCAAGGAGAACGCGCGCAACTTCCTCATCCAGAACACCGACATCGCACTCGAGATCGAGAACAAGATCAAGGACAAGCTCGGAATCGGCCAGCGCGGCGTCGCGGCCTCGGCAGAGTCCGCGCCCGCGGCGGTCGAGCCGGTCCGCCGCACGGCGTGAGGCGCGCATGAGCGACGTGGCCGACGGGGGCGAGGGCGACCTCGCCCCCGTGATCCCGCTCTTCGGTGGGAGGGGGCCGGTGGCACCCTCCCACCCCACGCGCCGCACGCGCCCATCCGATGACGCCGACCGCGGGGCGGCCGGCGTCGCCGATCCCGCGAGGTCGGCGCATCCGGCTGGGAGGGCGAGCCGGCACGCGGCGGACGGCGCCATCCCCGGCGACGTCATCCCGAACGGCGTCGAGTCGACGAGCGGCGACGACGCGGATGACGCCCGAGCGTCCGACGAGGCGTCCGGCGAACGCTGGCACACGACCTGGCGCGATCTCGGGGCCGGCGAGCGGCGCATCGCTCCCGTCCCGGCCGTCACGACGACCGTGCGCGACGGTGTGCGGTTCGTGGAGGTCGCGCCTGCCGTCGACCCCGCTGGTTCCGACCACGAGCGGGGGCCATCGGAGGTCGCCGACGCTGCGGAGGCTCGGCTGCTGAAGGCGCTGCGGTCGCGCTCGCTCTCCGTGAGCGAGGCGCGCATGCGGCTGCGGAAGGACGAGGTCGACGCGGGCCTGGTCGACGAGATCATCGACCGGCTGGAGAGGCTCGGCGCACTCGATGACGCCGCCCTCGCGGAGCAGCTCGTCCACGCCGGCACGACGCGCAAGAACCAGGGGCGCCGCGCGATCGCGCAGGCGCTGTCGTCCCGCGGCATCCCGCGCGACGTGATCGACGCCGCGCTCGACGACCTGCCCGACGACGACGAGGAGCGCGCGCTCGAGTTCGCGCGCGGGAAGGCGCGGAGCCTCGTGCGCTATGACGACGACACCGCTCTCCGGCGGCTCGTCGGCCAGCTCGCGCGGCGGGGGTTCGGCGGCTCGCTCGCGATGACCGCGGCGCGTCGCGCACTCGACGAGGCACGCGGCGGCGGTCACAGCGTGCGGTTCCGCTGAGCGATCCCTCGGCGCGCCCGCGGGGAGCGGAACGTAGAATGTCCTGGTCATGACTACGCCATCCAGCGCCCCCACGCTCATCGAGCCCTCGCCCGCAGCCTTCGACGCACAGGGACGCGCTCGCTCGTACGAGGTCCGCACCTTCGGGTGCCAGATGAACGTGCACGACTCCGAGCGCCTCTCCGGCTCGCTCGAGAGCGCCGGCTACGTCAAGGCGGCGCCCGGCGAGGAGGCCGATCTCGTCGTCATCAACACGTGCGCGGTCCGCGAGAACGCGTCGGGCAAGCTCTACGGCACGCTCGGTCATCTCAAGTCCCGCAAGGACGCCCACGCGGGCATGCAGATTGCGGTCGGCGGCTGCCTCGCCCAGATGGACAAGGAAGCCGTTCTCGAGCGCGCGCCCTGGGTGGACGTCGTCTTCGGAACCCACAACATGGGCTCGCTGCCTGAGCTCCTCGAGCGGTCGCGCCACAACGGCGAGGCCGAGGTCGAGATCCTCGAGTCCCTCGAGGTGTTCCCGTCGACCCTCCCGACCAAGCGCGACTCGACCTACTCGGGATGGGTCTCGATCTCCGTCGGGTGCAACAACACCTGCACGTTCTGCATCGTGCCCAGCCTGCGCGGCAAGGAGAAGGACCGTCGGCCCGGCGACATCCTCAGCGAGATCCGCCTGCTCGTCGACGACGGCGCGATCGAGGTCACGCTGCTCGGCCAGAACGTGAACACCTACGGCGTCGAGTTCGGCGATCGCGAGGCATTCGGGAAGCTGCTCCGCGCCGCCGGCGAGATCGAGGGCCTCGAGCGCATCCGCTTCACGAGCCCGCACCCTGCGGCCTTCACCGACGACGTCATCGCGGCGATGGCCGAGACTCCCGCGGTCATGCCGCAGCTGCACATGCCGCTGCAGTCGGGCAGCGACAGCATCCTCAAGGCGATGCGCCGGTCCTACCGCAGCGCCAAGTTCCTCGGGATCCTCGATCGTGTCCGCGAGCGCATCCCGCACGCCGCGATCTCGACCGACATCATCGTCGGCTTCCCGGGTGAGACGGACGCCGACTTCGAGGACACGCTGCGCGTCGTCGAGCAGGCGCGGTTCGCGAACGCGTTCACGTTCCAGTACTCGATCCGCGAGGGCACGCCGGCGGCGACCATGCCGAACCAGGTTCCGAAGGAGGTCGTGCAGGAGCGCTACGACCGCCTCATCGCCCTTCAGGAGCGCATCTCGCTCGAGGAGAACCACAAGCAGCTCGGCCGGTCGGTCGAGGTGCTCGTGTCGACCGGCGAGGGGAAGAAGGACGCCGCGACCCACCGCCTCACGGGCCGCGCGGAGGACAACCGGCTCGTGCACTTCGAGCTGCCGGAAGGTTCGGAGCGCCCGCGCCCTGGCGACGTCGTGACCGTCGAGATCACGCACGCTGCGCCCTTCCACCTCCTCGCGGACAGCCCCGATGGTGCGCCGCTGCGCATCCGGCGCACGCGCGCGGGCGACGCATGGGATCGCTCGCAGGCGGAGTCGTGCGCGGTGCCCGCGGCACCCGGCGCGAGCGCCTCGGGCGCCGTGCGGCTCGGCCTGCCCACCATCCGCGTCGGCGTGTGACGCTCGCGGATTCCCCGCGGCTCTGGGCCGTCGTCGGAGCGACGGGAACGGGCAAGAGCGACCTCTCGCTCGACATCGCCGAGGCCGTCGCCGCGGAGGGTCGGCACGCCGAGATCGTGAACGCCGACGCCATGCAGCTCTACCGCGGCATGGACATCGGCACGGCCAAGCTCCCCGTGGCCGAGCGCCGCGGCATCCCGCATCACCTCCTCGACGTCCTGGAGGTGACCGAGGAGGCCGCCGTCGCGCGCTACCAGGTCGACGCGCGCGCGGCGATCGACGCCGCGCTCGCCCGCGGGCACGACGCGATCCTCGTCGGCGGATCGGGGCTCTACGTCTCGAGCGTGCTCTTCGACTTCCGCTTCCCGCCGCGCGACCCGGCTCTGCGCGCGCGCCTCGAGGCCGAGCTCGAGACCTCGGGGCCCGGCGCGCTCTACGCGCGTCTGCAGCACGAGGACCCGCAGACCGCCGCCCGCATCGACCCGCGCAACGGCCGCCGCATCGTGCGCGCCCTCGAGGTCCTCGCGCAGGGCGCGTCCACGCACGGCGCCGCTCTCCCGGAGGCGCCCGAGCTGTGGCGCCCGGCGACGATCCTCGGGCTCCACCTCGAGCGGGCGGCCCTCGTCGAGCGTCTCGACCGGCGCGTCGAGCGGATGTGGGACGAGGGTCTCGTGGGGGAGGTCGAGCACCTCCGCACGCAGGGGCTCGAGCAGGGGGCGACGGCGCGGCGCGCGATCGGCTACGCCCAGGCGCTCGCGCAGCTGGACGGCACCCTCTCCGAGGAGGACGCGATCGCCGAGACGCAGGCGCTCACGCGCCGCTACGCACGACGGCAGGTCTCGTGGTTCCGGCGGTACCCCGAGGTGCGCTGGTTCGAGGCGGGCGCTGTCCCGCTCGTCGACGCCCTGCGCTGAGCCCGCCCGACGTCCCCGTGCCCCGGCCGCCGCCATCCCGCGGCCATAGACTGGGGGGATGACGGAGATCCAGTTCACCAAGGGACACGGCACGGGCAACGACTTCGTCATCGTCGCCGACCCGGAAGGCGAGCTGGACCTCACGGACGACCAGATCGCGGCGCTGTGCGACCGGCGCTTCGGCATCGGCGCGGACGGCCTGCTGCGCGTGGTGCGCTCGGCGGCGCTCCCGGAAGGCGCCGCGTCGCTCGCCGAGGAACCGGCCGCCGAGTGGTTCATGGACTACCGCAACGCCGACGGCTCGAAGGCCGAGATGTGCGGCAACGGCACGCGCGTGTTTGCGCGCTATCTGCTCGATGCCGGCCTCGCCGACCTGCCGGCGGGCTCGACGCTGCCGATCGGCACTCGCGCGGGCGTCAAGGACATCACACGCAGCGAGACGGGCTTCCAGGTCGACCTCGGGCGATGGCGCGCCGAGCCGGGCGACCCGCTCGTGCGCGCGCGGGGCCTCAGCGTCGCACGGCCGGGCCTCGGCATCGACGTCGGCAACCCGCACGTCGTGGTGGCGCTCGCCTCCGAGGAGGAGCTCGCCGGCCTGGATCTCACGGTGCAGCCGATCATCGACCCGGTGCCGCCCCACGGAGCGAACATCGAGTTCGTCGTCCCGCAGGGCGTGAAGGACGGCATCGGACGCATCCGCATGCGCGTGTTCGAGCGCGGCGTGGGGGAGACCCTCTCCTGCGGAACGGGGACGGCGGCCGCGGCCCTCGCGGTCCGCGACTGGGCGGGCGCCGACGCCCCTGACTTCTGGCGGGTCGACGTGCCCGGCGGAACGCTCGGGGTGCGGATGTTCCCGACCGAGGAGGGCGAGCACGTCGCGCTCTCGGGACCGGCGACCCTCGTGTTCTCGGGCACCGTCGCGCTCGCCTGATCAGGCGAAGGCGAGCGTCGTCGCGAGCGCCGCCATGATCACCGCGATCGCTCCGTCGAGGACGCGCCACGAGCGCGGGGAGCGCAGCCAGCGCGCCGCGACGCGCGCCATCGCCGTGAGGAAGGCGAACCAGACGGCGCTTCCCAGCACCGCGCCGAGGCCGAAGAGCCAACGGGCGTCGCCGTAGCTCGCGGAGATCGAGCCCAGCAGCAGCACGGTGTCGAGATACGTGTGCGGGTTGAGCCACGTGATCGCGAGGCACGCGAGGACGGCCGGCAGGAGCGCCGTGGTCGCCGTGCGCGGACGGACGATCGTCGCCGTGCTCGTGCGCGGTCCCGCCGAGGACTCCGGTTCGCGGTCGACGCCCGGCTCCTCGGCGACCGCGAGCGTCTCGCCCGTCGGCCGGAGGGCGCGCCACCCCGCCGCGAGAGCGTATCCCGCGAGGAACACGACGCCCGCCCACTTGACGGCGTCGAAGAGCCAGGGCAGGTGCTCCACGACCACGCCGAATCCGGCGACGCCCGCCGCGACGAGCGCGACGTCGCTGAGGAAGCAGGTCACCGCGAGTGCGACCGCGTGCTGGCGGCGGATGCCCATCTTGAGGAGGAAGACGTTCTGCGCACCGGGCGCCACGATGAGCGAGAGGCAGAGGCCGAAGCCGGCGAGCAGGGCGCTGAACATGCTCTCGACGCTACGCGCCCGCCGCGAGAAGCGAAAAGCGGATCTAACGATTCTGACGCTCGTTAAGCTCTGCTTATGCAAATCTCGCCCGAACTCGCCGGCACTGTCTCCGCGATCGTCGATGAGGGGAGCCTCGAGGGCGCCGCTCGCGCGCTGCGGATCACTCCGTCGGCGGTCAGCCAGCGGCTGCGGTCGCTCGAGGCGCAGCTCGGGCGCGTGCTCATCGTCCGCTCCAAGCCCGCCCGCGCCACGGAGGCGGGCGCGGTCGTCGTGCGCCTCGCGCGGCAGTACGGGCTGCTTGCGCACGATGCGAGCGTCGCGCTCGGGCTCGAGGGGCCCGGACGGATGAGCGTGCCGATCGCGGTGAACGCCGACTCGCTCGCGACGTGGCTGCTGCCGGGGCTGGAGCCGGTGACCCGCACGCACGACGTCGCCTTCGAGCTGCGCCGCGAGGACGAGGACCGCACGGCCGCGCTGCTCGAGGCCGGAACCGTCATGGCGGCGGTCACGTCGCAGCGCGAGCCGATCGCGGGGTGCACGGTCACCGCCCTGGGCGACACGATCTACGACGCCGTCGCGACGCCGGGCTACGTCGCTCGGTGGCTCCCCGACGGCGTCACAGCGAGCGCACTCGCGGGCGCGCCGTTGATCGACTTCGACCGCGCCGACGACGTGCAGTCGGCCTGGCTGCGCGAGCGCGGCGTCGACCCGTCGCGGCCGCCCCGCCACTACGTCCCGGCATCCGAGGACTACGCCGCCGCCGTGCGGCTGGGCTTCGGATGGGGGATGCTCCCTCCGCTGCAGGCGAAGCCGGGCATCGAGACGGGACTGCTCGTGAAGCTGGGCGAGCCGCGGCTGCGCGTCCCGCTCTACTGGCAGCAGTGGAACCTGCGGTCGCCGCTGCTCACGGCCATCCGCGAGGCGGTCGTCACGGCCGCGCGCGCCGCGCTGCCGCCCGAGCGCGGCTAGGCGATCTCGACGGCTCCGGTCGCCGGGCTGCCGTGTCGGCGCACCTTGAGCACGCGGAAGCCCTTGGCCGTCGCGTGGCGGTGGACGCTGAAGCGGTCGTCGAGAGCGGCGTCGAGCCAGCGGTGCAGGGAGTCGGAGCCCAGGTTGCGCTGCACGACGAGGTAGGCATCGCTGCGCTCGGCGAGTCGGGGGAGCCACGTCTCCATGAGCTCGTGCAGCACGGCCTTGCCGACCCGGATGGGCGGGTTCGACCAGATCGTGCGGAACGAGATCCCGTCGGGAACATCCTCGGGCAGCACGGCGTTGACATTGTCGAGGCCGAGCTCATCGGCATTGCGACGGACGAGATCGAGCGCGCGCTCGTTGACGTCGACCGCCCAGATCCGAGCGCGCGGAGAGAGCATGGCCAGCGACAGGGAGATCGGGCCCCAGCCGGCGCCGAGGTCGAGGAAGTCGCCGCCGGCGGGAGGCTCAGGGGTGTTCGACAGCAGCACGCGGGTGCCGCTGTCGACGTGATCCGGGCTGAAGACCCCGCCCGCGGTCGTCACCTCGACGTCGCGGTCGGCGAGGGACACGCGGATGCGACGGAGCTGCTCGGGGGCGGAGGGATGCGCGCTGAAGTAGTGGTCCCCCATGATCCTCGAGATTACCGGAGGCATCCGGGTCGCACGCAACACCCTCGTTCCCGCAACCGCCTGTCCCGCGATCCCCGCGCGCGGTATCCTGTAGGGCTCATCGCACCCGGACGCACGCCGACCCGGGCCCGCGGAGCGCACACCACCACGAAAGGCACCCTTTGACCGACACCTTCCATCCCGACGTGCAGACCGATCCGACGACGGACCCGGTCGATCGCGTGCTCTCGCACGCGGAGGCGCGCTCGGGCGTCCGCATCTTCGGAGCAGCGCAGGCGCTGCAGGATGCGGGAACCGCGGCCGGGTCGACGACCGACGGCGACCAGTGGGACCTCGAGGCGCGCCACGCACTCCGACGCGTCGCCGGTCTGTCCACCGAGCTCGAGGACGTCACGGAGGTCGAGTACCGCCAGCTGCGTCTCGAGAACGTCGTCCTCGTGGGCGTGTACGCGCAGGGCTCGCTCGTCGACGCGGAGAACTCCCTGCGGGAGCTCGCCGCGCTCGCCGAGACGGCGGGCTCGACCGTGCTCGACGGCGTCCTGCAGCGCCGCCCGCATCCCGACCCCGCGACCTACATCGGGCGCGGCAAGGCGGAGGAGCTCAAGGACATCGTGATGTCCGCCGGCGCCGACACCGTGATCGCCGACGCCGAGCTCGCCCCGAGCCAGCGGCGTGCGCTCGAGGACGTCATCAAGGTCAAGGTGATCGACCGGACCGCCGTCATCCTCGACATCTTCGCCCAGCACGCGAAGACCCGAGAGGGCAAGGCCCAGGTCGAGCTCGCCCAGCTCGAGTACCTCCTGCCGCGTCTGCGCGGCTGGGGCGAGTCGATGAGCCGACAGGCGGGCGGACAGGTCGGCGCGGGCGGAGCGGGCATGGGCTCGCGCGGACCGGGTGAGACGAAGATCGAGCTCGATCGCCGCCGCATCCGCACCCGCATGGCGCAGCTGCGCAAGCAGATCAGGGATTTCGCGCCCGCGCGCGACGCCAAGCGCTCCGAGCGCAAGCGGCACACCGTCCCGTCGGTCGCGATCGCCGGGTACACGAACGCGGGCAAGTCGTCGCTTCTGAACCGCCTCACGAGCGCGGGGGTGCTCGTCGAGAACGCGCTCTTCGCGACGCTCGACGCGACCGTGCGGCGCACCGAGACATCCGACGGGCGCGTGTTCACGTTCGCCGACACGGTCGGGTTCGTGCGCAACCTGCCGCACCAGCTCGTCGAGGCGTTCCGCTCGACGCTCGAGGAGGTCGCCGACGCCGACGTCATCGTGCACGTCGTCGACGCGCACCACCCGGATCCGGCCGGCCAGATCGCGACCGTCCGCGACGTGATGGCGGATGTCGGCGCGCGCGACATCCGCGAGATCATCGTGTTCAACAAGGCCGATCTCATCGATGAGGACGCGCGCCTCGTGCTGCGCGGTCTCGAGCCCGACGCCGTGTTCGTCTCGTCCCGCACGGGCGAGGGCATCGAGGAGCTCCGCGCCGTCGTGGAGGCGGCGCTCCCCGTTCCCGCCGTGGAGGTGCGCGCCCTCATTCCCTACGACCGCGGCGATCTCATCTCGGCCATCCACGAGACCGGCCTCTTCCTCGAGCAGGAGCACGAGTCCGGGGGCACGCGGGTCCATGCGCGCGTGTCGCCGCGTCTCGCCGCCGAGCTCGAGCGCTTCTCGAGCGCGGGGTGAGCGCGGGGTCCGCCTCGCTCAGCCGAGCGCGGCGGACCCCAGCCACACGAGGGCGGTGATCGCGAGCGCCTGCGCCCAGCTCACCATGCTCCCGACGAGGAAGTACTCCGCCTGCGTGCCGCGCTCGCGGTCGCGGGAGATCTCGGGGAAGCGCACGATGCCCTTGGCCGCGATGAGCGCGGCGACGACCGGGTAGGCGTGCGCGAGCAGGAGGCCGCCGACGACGATCCGCTCGAGCGGTCCGATGAGGCGTCCGCCGCGGAGCGTGTGCACGTCCTGAGGGTCGGGCGCCGCCGTGTCGCGCTCGCCGCGCTGGCCGAAGATGCGCCGCCGCCGCGACGGGGCGGCGTCGCCGTCCGCGGGGACGTCCTCCGTGCGCAGCGCGGTGCGGACGACCCGGTTCGCCGACTCGAGCAGGAACAGGGCGCCGCCGGCCGCGAGGAGGACGAGCGACAGGGGAAGGCCCTCGCCCTGCCCCCACTCGACGCGGATGGCGACCGCGGGCGGCGGGACGACGATCGCCGTCAGGGCGATGCCGCCCAGGAGCACGACCGGGAGGAAGCCGAGCGGAGAGTCGTCGGCGCGCATGGTCGCGAGCCAGCCGAGCGCGGCGACGACCGGGCCCAGCGCCAGGACGAGCGACGCGAGCGGATCGGCGCCGAGCGCCGCGCCGGCGAGCGCGCAGACGACGAGCACGGCGGACACGCCCGCCGTGCGCAGGCGCGCGCCCGGCGCTGCCGCGCGGATGAGGTCGGCGCCGCCGATCGCGGCGAGCACGAGCGCTGTCAGTTCCATCGCGTCAGACCGTACCCCGCGGGTCGGACAGGCCCTCGATCTCGAGGGGCGGCACGCCGGGCGTCTCGAACCCGAGGACGGCGCCGAGGAACGCGACCTCGGCCTCGAACGAGCGGATGATCGCCTCGCGCCCGCGGAACCCGTGCGCCTCGCCCTCGAACAGCAGGTAGGCGTGCGGGACCCCGTTCGCCGCGAGCGCGTCGCGCAGCGCCTCGGACTGCGAGGGCGGCACGACCGGGTCGTCCGCGCCCTGGAGGATGAGGAGGGGCGTGCGGAGCGCTTCGGGGCGAGACAGCGGCGATCGCCTCGCGTACAGCTCCTCCGCCTCGGGGAGCGGGCCGACGAGGCCGTCGATGTAGCGCGCCTCGAAATCGTGCGTCTCGGCGACGAGCATCCGCAGGTCGGCGACGCCGTAGCGGCTGATCCCGGCCGAGAACACGTCGGTGTCGGCGATCGCGCACAGCACGGTCCATCCGCCCGCCGATCCTCCGCGCACCGCGAGGCGCGCGGGGTCGGCGATGCCGGCTTCGGCGATGCCGCGCGCGGCGGCCGCGACGTCCTCGACGTCGACCACGCCCCATCCGCCCTTGAGGCGCTCGCGGTACGCGCGCCCGTAGCCGGTCGATCCGCCGTAGTTGACATCGAGCACGCCGATGCCCCGGCTCGTGAAGTACGCGACCGCGAGGGAGAGGTCGCCCGAGACGTGCGCGGTCGGGCCCCCGTGCACGAGCACGAGATACGGCGGCAGGTCGCCCTCGGGGCCCGTCGCGAGCGGGTTCGTCGGCGGAAATGCGAAGGCGTGCACATCCCCGCGCGGCCCGGGGAACGACAGCGGCAGAGCCTCGGGCATCCACGCCGGGTCGAGGTCGGTCTCCCCGCCGCGCACCGGCGCGAAGGTCCGCGCGTCGACGTCGAGGAGCCAGATGCCGCCCGGCGTCCGCGGGCCGGCGCCCGACAGCAGCAGGCGCGCGCCGTCGACGTCCTTGACGAGCATCTGCCCGAGCGGCGTCTCGAGCTCCGTCACCGCCCGCGTTCCGGGATCGACGAGCACGAGCCGGTCGCGTCCGTTCGTCTGCACCGCGGCGATCCGACCGTCCTCGAGCCGCGCGTACCAGCGGGTCCCGAGATTCCAGAGCGGCCCGCCCGTGTCGGCGTCGGAAGGCAGGAGCGGCTCCACGACGGCGCCTCCGGCCGCGTCGAGCCGGGCGCGGCGGAGGTTCCATCGGGCAGGGCCGCCGGGCGCGGCAGGAGGGTCCGCGACGAAGAGGAGCTCATCGTCCGCCGCCCATTCGGGCTGCAGCGCCGACACTTCCTGCCCGTCCGCGACGCCGCGCCCGCCGGCGAGTGTTGTCCAGCGGCGCACGCGCCCATCCGATTCGATGCGCCCGACGCGCAGCTCCGCGGCATCCCACGGCATGTCCGGATGGTCCCACGCGATCCACGCGAGCCGGCCAGCGCGCGGTGCGGGGTAGGCGACGAAGTCGCTCCCTGCGACGACGCTCACGATCGCGGACGCGTCCTCCGCCGCGCTGCCGTCGAGCGGGATGGCGACGATGTCGCGACGGGGAGCCCCCGTGGCGCCCTGCGTCTCGCGGACCGCCCACAGTCGGCCCTCCGCGAGGACGAGGTCGCCGAACGCCATGCCGGTGCCCGCGGGCGTGAGCGGGATGGGCTCCGCATCGGCCGTGCGCAGGTACACGCGCTGATCCGACTGCTCGACGAAGAGGAGTGCGCCGTCGTCGGCCGCGGTCCACGCGCCGCCTCCGTACTCGTGGACGCGAGACCGCGCGCTCCAGGGCGCGGGAAGAACGCTCGCGCCGTCGCTCGCCCGCAGCACCGCTGTGCGCCCCCGCTCGGCCGCGACGCCCTCGGCCCACCAGACGTCGCCGCCTACGAACCGCGCGTCGCCGAGGCGCGGGGAGTTCCCCGCGATGTCGGACGCCGCGATGGGCGACGGCCACGAGCCGAACGGGAGCGTCTGCGTCATGTCCTCCACGGTAACCGGCGACGTTCCGACACGGAGCGTCACAGATGCTCCCGCGCCCGCGCGCGGGCGACTACGGTCGGGAGAGGAGAGGCCGGATGCGGCGGCAGGGGATCGCCGCGGCGACCGGAGAGCACGGAGGAAGGACATGGCGACGTCGGCCACGCCGTTCTCGTTCGAGCTGTACCCGCCGCGCACGCCCGCGCGCACCGCGGCTCTCGAGGAGACCATCCGCCGCCTGGCCGCAGCAGGCCCGGACTTCCTCTCCGTCACGTACGGCGCGGGCGGCTCCACGGGCGGTGCGTCGCTGCGCGTGCTGCGGTGGATCCGCGAGAACACGGACGTCGAGCCGCTCGCTCACCTCACGTGCGTCGGCAACGACTACGCGACGGCGAGCGCCCTCATCCGCGAGTTCCTCGACGCGGGCATCCTCAGCTTCCTCGCCATCCGCGGCGACCCGCCCGCCGGGAAGGACGAGGACGACGCGTTCCTGGGCGACCTGCGGACCTCGGCCGAGCTGGTCCAGCTCATCCACCGCGTGCAGGCCGAGCGCGCTCCCTACGGCGAGACGACGATCCCGGGCGTTCCCGAGGCGGTGCGGGTGGACCGCGCCCCGCGTGCGCGCACGCTCGTCGCGGCCTTCCCCAACGGGCATCCGCGCTCGCGCCATCCGCTCGAGCACCTCGATGCGCTCCTCGCGAAGCAGGCGGCCGGCGCCGAGGCCGCGATCACCCAGCTCTTCTTCCATGCCGACGACTACCTGCGCTTCGTCGATCGCGCCCGGGCCGCGGGCGTGACCATCCCGATCCTCCCCGGCATCATGCCCGTGACCTCTCCCGCCAAGCTCGCGCGCATGCTCGAGCTCACGGGCGAGCCCCTGCCGTCGGAGCTGTCGATCGCGCTCGAGGTCGAGCCGACCCCCGAGGGCCGCAGGGAGATCGGCATCGCCTACGCGGCGGACCTCGCGCGCGCGGTGCTCGCCGGCGGGGCCCCGGGCATCCACCTCTACGCCTTCAACGAGCACGAGACCGTGCTCGCGGTGCTGCGCGAAGCCGGGGTCGCGCTGCGCGAGACCGCGGCTTCCTGACCGCCGGTTCGCTCCCGGCACACGAGGAGGGCGGGAGCCGACCGGCTCCCGCCCTCCTCGTGTGCGCCGTCAGACCGCGCGCAGGATAGCGACGACCTTGCCGAGGACCACAGCGTCGTCGGCGAGGATCGGCTCGAACGCCGAGTTGCGCGGGAGGAGCCAGGTGTGGCCGTCGCGCTGACGGAACGTCTTGACGGTCGCCTCGCCGTCGACCATGGCCGCGACGATGTCGCCGTTCTCCGCCGTGCCCTGCGACCGGATGACGACCCAGTCGCCGTCGCAGATCGCCGCGTCGATCATCGACTCGCCGCTGACCTTGAGCATGAAGAGCTCGCCCTTGCCGACGAGCTGTCGGGGGAGGGGGAAGATCTCCTCGACCTGCTGCTCGGCCGTGATCGGGACGCCGGCGGCGATGCGGCCGACCAGCGGCACGAGAGCGGCGTCGCCGACCGCGGGGCCCGAGTCGGCCGGGTTCTCCGCCGCCGAGCCCGGGAGATCGATGAGCACCTCCATCGCGCGGGTCTTCCCGGGGTCGCGACGCAGGTAGCCGCTCAGCTCGAGCTGCCCGAGCTGATGCGTCACGCTCGAGAGCGACTTCAGTCCGACCGCGTCGCCGATCTCGCGCATGCTCGGCGGGTAGCCGTTGTGCTGGATGGAGCGCTGGATGACCTCGAGGATGGCCAGCTGCTTGTCGCTCAGGTTCTTGCGCCGCCGCGTGCGCGGCTTCTCCTCGCGCGTGCCCGCATCCGTCATGTCGTGCTCCTTCGCTGCCCCGCTCGAATGTCGGAGGTGCGTGATGTGGTGGTCCCGTCAGGACGACGCTAGCGGATCTCGACGGGATTCCGGGAGATTTGTTCGAGCGTGTCTCGCAGAAGTCGCGAAACCCGTTCGAAGAGAGTTCTTGACACCGCGACCACATCGAAGATAGGTTCGGAACATCACTTCGGGTCCGTCTCTCCCGGCCGAGCAGACGGACTCGAAGTGATCTACAGGAAGGAACCGCCATGCGCACGAACAGCTCCGCTCCGGCACGCTCGACCCGCCTCCGCCTCACGGTGCGCGGCCGCCGGGTCCTCGCCGCGCTCGCCGCGGCTCCGCTCGTCGCGGCGATCGGATTCGGGGTGCTCAGCGGCGGCGCGGCCCTCGCCTCGCGCGAGGACAGTGCGCCTGCCGGCACCTTCGACACCGTCACGGTCATGGCGGGCGACACCCTGTGGGACATCGCGCAGGCGGTCGCCCCCGAGGCGGACCCGCGCGACGTCGTCGACGAGATCCTGCACCTCAACCAGCTCCCGGGGAGCGACATCGCCGCGGGGCAGGAGATCGCCATCCCCGCCGCCTACTCGACGGGCGAGTGAGTCCGTCGCGCGCTCTAGCATGGACGGGTGACCGTCTCTCTCGATGACCTCCCCCTGCGCGACGACCTCCGCGGACAGCAGCCCTACGGCGCTCCGCAGGCGCCGCTGCCCGTCGCGCTGAACGTCAACGAGAACACGCACCCGATCCCCGACGAGGTCGCCGACGACATCGCGGACTCGGTCGCCCTCGCGCTGCGGGATGTGAACCGCTACCCGGATCGCGAGTTCACGGCGCTCCGCGAAGGGTTCGCGGAGTACCTCGGGCACGGGCTCGAGCCCGAGCAGATCTGGGCCGCGAACGGCTCGAACGAGGTGCTGCAGCACCTCCTCCAGGCGTTCGCCGGACCGGGGCGGACGGCGTTCGGCTTCGCCCCCACCTACTCGATGTACACGCTGCTGACGCGCGGCGTCGGCGCGACGTTCGTGTCGGGAGAGCGGGGGGCGAACTTCTCCCTCACGCCCGAGAGCGCGGCCGCGCAGGTCGCGGAGGCCCGGCCCGACGTCGTGTTCCTGTGCGCACCGAACAACCCGACGGGGACGCCGCTCGAGAACGACGTCGTGGAAGCCGTCTACGACGCGACCGACGGCATCGTCATCGTCGACGAGGCGTACCGCGAGTTCGCGCCGCGCGACGTGCCCTCGGCGCTCCAGCTGCTGCCCGGGCGGCCCCGGCTCGTCGTCTCGCGCACCATGAGCAAGGCGTTCGCGTTCGCGGGCGCGCGCGTCGGCTACCTCGCCGCGGACCCCGCGGTCGTCGACGCCCTCCGCCTCGTCCGCCTCCCGTACCACCTCAGCGCGCTCACGCAGGCGGCGGCTTCCGCGGCCCTGCGTCACGCCGACACGATGCTCGCGATGGTCGACGAGATCGTCGAGCAGCGCGACCGGATCTCGGCCACGCTCGAGGCGCTCGGCTACACCGTGTACCCGACGTGGTCGAACTTCGTCCTGTTCGGCGGCGTGGAGGATCCGCACGCGACCTGGCAGGCGCTCTACGACCGCGGCGTGCTCATCCGCGACATCGGCATCCCCGGACACCTCCGGGTGACCGCGGGGACCGAGGACGAGACGAGCGCCTTCCTCGACGCGCTCGCCGAGATCGGCCGCTGAGCGCGCGAGGAGCCCGGTCGGGTCGCGCCGGTAGAATCGGAGCATGACCCGTACCGCGCGCCGCACCCGTTCCACGAGCGAGTCGAGCATCGAGCTCGAGCTCGACCTCGACGGAACGGGCAGGAGCAGCATCGACACGAGCGTGCCGTTCTTCGACCACATGCTCACGGCGTTCGCGAAGCACTCGCTCACCGATCTCACCGTGAAGGCGACCGGCGACACCCACATCGACGCGCACCACACGGTCGAGGACACGGCGATCGTGCTCGGGCAGGCCATCCGCGAGGCGCTGGGCGACAAGGCCGGGATCTCGCGCTACGGCGACGCCCTCGTCCCGCTCGACGAGGCGCTGGCACAGGCCGTCGTCGACATCTCGGGGCGTCCCTACCTCGTGCACACGGGGGAGCCGGCGGGCTTCGAGCAGCACCTCATCGGCGGCCACTTCACGGGCTCGCTCGTGCGCCACACGTTCGAGGCCCTCGCGTTCAACGCGGGCCTGACCGTGCACGTCCGCGTGCTGAACGGCCGCGACCCGCACCACATCGCCGAAGCGGAGTACAAGGCCTTCGCGCGCGCGTTCCGTCAGGCCAAGGCCCTCGATCCGCTCGTCGAGGGCATTCCCTCGACCAAGGGCGCACTGTGAGCGACGAGCGACCGACCGTCGCGGTGCTCGACTACGGGTCGGGCAACGTGCACTCCGCCGTCAAGGCGCTCGAGGCCGCAGGCGCCGACGTCGAGCTGACGCGCGACCGCGAGGCGGTGCTCGCGGCCGACGGGCTGCTCGTGCCCGGCGTCGGCGCGTTCCAGGCGGTCATGGAGCAGCTGAACGCGATCCGTGGCGGCGAGCTCATCGAGCGCCGCCTCGCGGGAGGGCGCCCCGTCCTCGGGATCTGCGTCGGCATGCAGGTGCTCTTCGCCCGCGGCATCGAGCGCGGGGTCGAGACGGAGGGCCTCGCGGAGTGGCCGGGGACCGTGACCGAGCTCGACGCCCCGGTCGTGCCGCACATGGGCTGGAACACCGTCGAGGCGGGGGAGCGCTCGCGCCTCTTCCAGGGGCTCGAGTCCGAGCGGTTCTACTTCGTGCACTCCTACGCCGCGCAGCAGTGGGAGCTCGAGGTCGATCCGCCGTTCCCGCAGCCCGTCCTGACGTGGGCGACGCATGGCGGCCGGTTCCTCGCCGCGGTCGAGAACGGACCGCTCAGCGCGACGCAGTTCCACCCCGAGAAGTCGGGCGAGGCGGGCATCCGCCTGCTCCGCAACTGGGTCGACGGGCTGCGCCGCGCAGGCTGAGCCGCGTCGACTTGGAGTCGGGGGCGGCACGGGTCTAGTCTCTTGACTCGTGCGTCGGCAGGAGATGCCTGCGAGCACGAGGTGACATGAACGATTTCGCATCCACTCCCGCTCTCACCCTCCTCCCCGCCGTCGACGTCGCGGACGGCAAGGCCGTCCGCCTGACGCAGGGCGAGGCCGGTTCGGAGACGAGCTACGGCGACCCCATCGAGGCCGCGGAGAACTGGAAGAGCCAGGGGGCGGACTGGATCCACCTCGTCGACCTCGACGCCGCGTTCGGCCGCGGCAGCAACGCCGGCATCCTGCGCAAGGTGATCAAGCACATGCGCGGCGTCAACGTCGAGCTGTCCGGCGGCATCCGGGACGACGCCTCGCTCGAGGCTGCGCTCGAGAGCGGCGCCCAGCGCATCAACCTCGGCACGGCGGCCCTCGAGAACCCCGAGTGGACGGCCTCCGTGATCAGCCGCTACGGCGAGGCGATCGCGGTCGGCCTCGACGTGCGCGGGACGACGCTGGCCGCGCGCGGCTGGACCCAGGACGGCGGCGACCTCTGGGAGGTGCTCGACCGCCTCGAGGAGGCCGGCTGCAGCCGCTACGTCGTCACGGACGTCACCAAGGACGGCACGCTGCGCGGCCCCAACATCGAGCTGCTCCGCGAGATGGCGCAGCGCACGCCCAAGCCGATCGTCGCCTCGGGTGGCGTGTCGAGCCTCGACGACATCGTCGCGCTGCGTGAGCTCGTGCCGCTCGGCGTCGAAGGGGCGATCGTGGGCAAGGCGCTCTACGCCGGTGCGTTCACGCTCGCCGAGGCACTGGATGTCGCGGGGTACTGACAACTCCGCCGACTCCGCCGGCGTCCCCTGGGAGGGTCGCCGGTTCCAGCCGAACCCGGCGGCAGGCGACGACGGCTCAGCCGATCCCGCCCTGTGGGAGGCGCTGACGTCGTTCCGTGCCGGGTCCGGCTCGCAGCGCGCGGTCGTCGACGCCCTGCGGACGGCGCGCGTGCTCGTGCCGCTCGTCGCGGAGAAGGGCGACGAGGGCGTCGGGCCGAACGGCCTCACGGTCGACAAGACCCAGGAGCTCTCGATCGTGACCGTGGCCGCGCCAGACGGGCGCAAGGTGCTTCCGCTCTTCTCCTGCGTCGACACCATGTCCGCGTGGGACCCGAAGGCGCGGCCGATCCCGGTTGCGGGCACGCGCGCTGCGCTCTCGGCGGCGGGCGAGGACACCGACCTCATCGTGCTCGACCCGACGAGCCCGACCGAGTTCGTCGTGCGCCGCCCTGCGGTGTGGGCGATCGCGCAGGATCAGGGGTGGGAGCCCGCCCCGGCCAATCCCGACGTCTTCCTCGGGCTGCAGGACAGCGTGGTGGGGGAGCTCGCCGTCGTCGATGTCGGCGTGGAGGCAGGGGATCCGGGCGCACGGCTCGCCGGCCCGGAGCTCATCGTGCGCCTGAAGCTCATCGCGGGCCTCGACCGGTCCGAGCTCGACGCCGTCCTCCAGCGTCTCGCGCGTCGCTGGGCCGCCGACGACCGGATCGCCGTGCTCGTCGACTCGCTCCAGGTCAAACTCGACGCCGCCTGAGACGTGGGGCCGCCGCGTCGGGCGTCAGACGACCGGCCCCGTCCACTTCTCGCCCGGCCCCTTGCCGGGGGCGTCGGGGATCGTCGACAGCTCGCGGAAGCGCAGCTGAAGCGAGCGCAGGCCATCCCGGATCGGCCGCGCGTGCATGTCGCTGATCTCGGGCGCCGCCGCCGTGACGAGGCCCGCGAGGGCGTTGATGAGCTTGCGCGCCTCGTCGAGATCGACGAGGTCGTCGGCGTCCGGCGCGTCGGCGAGACCGAGCTTGACGGCGGCGGCGCTCATGAGGTGCACGCAGCCGGACGCGATGACCTCGACGGCCGCGACGTCGGCGATGTCGCGGACCGCGTCTGTCGCCGCCGACGCCTGCTCCTGCTCCTCCCATCGCGCGTGGCGCTCGGGGTCGAAGGGGGAGTTGTCCGCGGGAATGGCGCTCATGGTCCGCTCTCTGTTAGACTTCTGCGGGCTCCGGAGTGCTCTCCGGACGAAAGAGGATTCAGTTCCCACCCGCGCTTGCCGTTCCAGGCTACCGGGTCATGCACACTCCGCTCGCGTCTGCGCGAGTCGATCAGGGTGTCGAGCCGATGCGTGTCGTCGTGCTCGGGTGGATGCTGAAGACTCTCCCGCCCGCAGCCGCGACCCTCGCAGCTGCGGAGGCTCGAATCTCGCACCCAAGGAGTTCCGCATCAGCGATCCCCGCACCAACGAGCGCATCCGCGTGCCAGAGGTCCGACTCGTCGGCCCGGCAGGCGAGCAGATCGGCGTCGTCCGTATCGAGGTGGCTCTGCGCCTGGCGCAGGAGGCAGACCTCGACCTCGTCGAGGTGGCCCCCAACTCTCGTCCTCCCGTGGTCAAGATCATGGACTACGGGAAGTTCAAGTACGAGGCCGCCCAGAAGGCCAAGGAAGCACGCCGCAACCAGGCGAACACGGTCCTCAAGGAGGTCCGCTTCCGCCTGAAGATCGACCAGCACGACTACGACACCAAGCGCAAGCGTGCCGAGGGCTTCCTGCAGGCCGGCGACAAGGTCAAGGCGATGATCCTCTTCCGCGGACGCGAGCAGTCGCGTCCCGATCAGGGCGTGCGCCTGCTGCAGAAGTTCGCCGAGGACGTCTCGGAGTTCGGCTCCGTGGAGTCGCGCCCGACGATCGACGGCCGCAACATGGTGATGGTGATCGCTCCGCACAAGAACAAGTCGGAGGCGAAGGCCGAGCAGAACGCCGCCCGCGCAGCCAACAAGCAGGCGCAGCGCGAGGCCAAGGCCGCTCCCGCCGGGGAGTAGTCCCGAGAACTTCCCGCCGCGGCGGGTTGCACACAACGTCGCCCCGTGGGGCGCAGACGTAAGGAAAAGAAGAAGATGCCGAAGCAGAAGACCCACTCGGGCAGCAAGAAGCGCTTCAAGATCACCGGCAGCGGCAAGATCAAGAAGCAGCAGGCGAACATGCGTCACAACCTCGAGCACAAGTCGAGCCGCCGCACCCGCCGCCTGAACCAGGACCAGGTCATCTCTGGCAACGACCTCAAGGTCGTCAAGAAGCTCCTCGGTCGCTGACCGCGACGCACGTTCGTTAGGAAGTATGAAGAATGGCTAGAGTCAAGCGCGCAGTCAATGCGCAGAAGAAGCGTCGCGTCATCCTCGAGCGCGCCTCGGGCTACCGCGGACAGCGTTCGCGTCTGTACCGGAAGGCGAAGGAGCAGGTCACCCACTCGCTCGTCTACGCGTACCGTGACCGCCGCCAGCGCAAGGGCGACTTCCGTCGCCTGTGGATCCAGCGCATCAACGCTGCGAGCCGCGCCAACGGCCTCACCTACAACCGCCTCATCCAGGGCCTCGGCCTCGCGGGTGTCGAGGTGGACCGCCGCATGCTGGCCGAGCTCGCCGTGAACGAGCCCGCCACGTTCGCCGCGCTCGTCGACGTCGCCAAGAAGGCGCTGCCGGGCGACGTGAACGCGCCGAAGTCGGCTGCGTGATCTGACACGATCTCCGCAGGAGGGCGTCCCGTGAGGGGCGCCCTCTTGTCATGTCCCTAGACTTGACATGTGCTGGAGAATCCCCGGTCGCCGCGTGTGCGGGCCGTAGCGAAGCTGGCGAGGCGCGTCGCGCGCAAGGAGACGGGGCTGTTCCTCCTGGAGGGGCCGCAGGCCGTGCGCGAGGCGGTGACCTACCGCCCCGACGTGATCGTCGAGCTCTTCGCGACGCCGACGGCGCTCGAGAAGCACGCCGACCTCCGTGCTCAGCTGATCGACGAGGGCGTCGAGATCGAGTTCGTCACCGAGCCCGTCCTCGAGTCGATGGCCGACACGGTCACGCCGCAGGGGTTCGTCGCGGTGGCGAAGCAGAACCCCACGGCGCTGAAGGACGTGTTCGCGGCAGAGCCGCGCCTCATCGCGATCTGCGAGGAGGTGCGCGATCCCGGCAACCTGGGCACGATCATCCGGGCGGCCGATGCCGCGGGCGCGGACGCCGTGATCCTCACGGGCCGCACGGTCGACCCGTACAACCCCAAGGTCGTCCGCTCGACCACCGGGTCGCTCTTCCACGTGCCGGTCGCGGTCGGCGCGGAGCTCGAGGACGTCATCACGCGCGCGAAGGGCGCGGGACTCGCCGTCCTCGCGGCCGACGTGAAGGGCGACGACCTCCTCGCGGCGCGGGAGAGCGGTGCGCTCGCTCGCCCGATGGGATGGCTGTTCGGGAACGAGGCGCGCGGGCTCGCCGACGAGGCGCTCGCCCTCGCCGACGGCGCGCTGCGCCTCCCGATCTACGGGAAGGCCGAGTCGCTCAACCTCGCGACCGCCGCGAGCGTGTGCCTCTACGAGACCGCGTTCGCGCAGCGCGCGGCCGGCTGAGCCGCCGTCGACCCGTTACAACTCGGTAAAGGCTCCCGCGTCGGTGTTCAGCCGATGCTCAGAGTGCGCCTAGGGTGGGCCCATGGCTGAGCCCCTCGTCGTCATCAAGGACGTGCAGAAGCACTACGGAGATTTCCACGCCCTGAAGGACATCGACCTCACCGTCGACAAGGGCGAGGTCGTCGTCGTCATCGGGCCTTCCGGCTCGGGCAAGTCGACGCTGTGCCGCACGATCAACCGCCTCGAGACCATCACGAGCGGCACGATCACGATCGACGGCAAGGAGCTGCCCAAGGAGGGCAAGGCGCTCGCGAATCTCCGCGCCGAGGTCGGCATGGTGTTCCAGTCGTTCAACCTCTTCTCGCACCTCACGATCCTCGAGAACGTGACGCTCGGCCCGATCCGGGTCCGCGGCATGAAGAAGGCCGAAGCCGAGAAGGAGGCCAGGGCGCTGCTCGACCGCGTCGGCGTGGGCCAGCAGGCGTCGAAGCTCCCCGCCCAGCTCTCGGGCGGCCAGCAGCAGCGCGTCGCGATCGCACGCGCTCTCGCGATGCATCCGAAGGTCATGCTCTTCGACGAGCCGACGAGCGCGCTCGACCCCGAGATGATCAACGAGGTGCTCGACGTCATGGTCGGTCTCGCACGCGAGGGCATGACGATGATCGTCGTCACGCACGAGATGGGATTCGCGCGCAAGGCCGCGAATCGCGTCGTGTTCATGGCGGATGGGCAGATCGTCGAGCAGGCGACGCCCGAGGAGTTCTTCACGAATCCCCGGTCGGACCGTGCCAAGGACTTCCTGTCGAAGCTCATCACCCAGTGACGTACCGGGGTCGCGCGGCCACGCGCACGCGACTCGATCTGATCCACGAGAGAGGAAATCACATGCGAAAGTTCCGGAACATCGCGGGCGTCGGCATCGCGGCCGTCGCGCTGCTGGCCCTCGCCGGCTGCAACAGCGGGTCGCCCACGGGTGATGGCGGCACCGGCGGAGACGCGGGTGGCGACGGCGGCGACGAGGCGCTCTGGGAGGTCGCGAGCGACGTCCAGCTCGAGGGCAGCCCGACCTTCGACCGCATGACGGAGGCCGGCGAGGTCGTCATCGGCGTCAAGAACGACCAGCCGGGGCTCGGCTACGAGGACCCGGTGAGCGGCGAGCGCACGGGCTTCGACGTCGACATCGCACGCTGGATCGCCGCGTCGCTCGGCTTCAGCGAGGACCAGATCGACTTCCAGACGATCCCCTCGGCGAACCGCGAGCAGGAGATCATCAACGGCAACATCGACTACTACGTCGGCACCTACTCGATGACCGACGCGCGCGACGAGCTCATCGACTTCGCGGGGCCGTACTTCATCACCGGCCAGGGCCTGCTCGTGGCAGCCGACGACGACTCGATCAACGGACCCGACGACCTCGTCGACAAGGTCACCTGCTCGGTCACGGGCTCGACGCCGCTGCAGCGCATCCGCGAGGAGTACGGCGGCGAGGTCGTCGAGCGCGGCACCTATTCGGAGTGCGTCGAGAACCTGCTCCAGGGCCAGGTCGACGCGATCACGACCGACGAGGCGATCCTCGCGGGCTACGTCCAGGAGCGCCCCGACGAGCTGAAGCTCGCCGGCGAGCCCTTCAGCGAGGAGCGCTACGGCGTCGGCATCGCCGACGGCGACACGGCGCTCCAGGAGCACATCAACACCCTCTTCACCGAGGGCAACGACGTGTGGACCGCCCTGTACGAGCAGTACCTCGAGCCGGCCGGCGTCGTCGCCGAGCAGCCCGAGGTCGACTGATCCCGCGCGGGCCGGGGGCGGCGTCCCCGGCCCGCACCCTCGACGCTGATCGTCTGGAAGGAGAACCGTGGGCGTCATCACCGACAACCTCGACCTGTGGGGCGAGGCGCTGCTCGGCACCCTCAAGCTCTTCTTCGGCGGCGGGCTGCTCGCGCTCGTCCTCGGCATCATCGTCGGGGCCATGCGCGTCTCGCCCGTGCCCATCGCCCGGGCGGTCGGCACGCTGTACGTGAACACGATCCGCAACACGCCGCTCACCCTCGTGTTCTTCGGGTTCTCGTTCGCGCTGCCGCCCCTGCTCGGGGTGCGGATGGACTACACGCTGCTCGGCATCTGCGCCCTCGGGATCTACACGGCGACCTACGTGGCCGAGACCATCCGCTCGGGCATCAACACGGTGCCCGTGGGGCAGGCCGAGGCGGCGCGCGCGATCGGCCTGAGCTTCGGGCAGGTCATGACGCTGGTCGTCATGCCGCAGGCGTTCCGCTCGGTGATCCCGCCCATGATGAGCGTGTTCATCGCGCTCCTCAAGAACACGACGGTGGCCGCCGGCTTCTCCGTGCTCAACCTCGGGTCGCTGCGCGACTGGATGAGCGAGCGCGGCGAGAACCAGCTCGTCGTGATCATCTGGGTGATGGTGGTGTTCGTCGCGCTCGTCATGCTGCTGTCGTGGCTGCAGCGGGCGCTCGAGAAGCGTTGGACGGTGTCGCGATGAGCGGAAGCGTTCTCTACGACGTCCCCGGGCCGCGCGCGATCGTCCGGAACCGGATCATCGGCGCCCTCACGATCGTGCTCGTCGCGGCCGTGATCGGATGGCTCGTGTGGCGGCTCGCGGCGACGGGCCAGTTCACGGCGTCCAAGTGGGAGGCATTCACCTACACCGCGGTGTGGGCGCAGATCGCAGCGGCCACGGGACGGACGCTCGCCGCGTTCGGCCTCGCGGCGGTCGGCGCGCTCATCCTCGGCTTCCTCCTCGCGATCGGCCGCCTGTCGAACCACGCCTGGATCCGCTGGCCCATCGCCACCGTGACTGAGTTCCTGCGCGCGGTCCCCGTGCTCGTCATGATGTTCCTCCTCTACTACGGGCTGCCGGTCGTGGGCATCCGGATGGAGAACTACTGGGTCGTCGTCATCTCGCTCATCGCGTACAACGGCTCCGTGCTCGCGGAGGTCATCCGGGCCGGCGTCCTCGCCCTGCCGAAGGGGCAGAGCGAGGCGGGGTACGCGATCGGACTCGGCAAGTCGGGCGTGATGCGCCTCATCCTGCTGCCGCAGGCGATCCGCGCGATGATGCCGGTGATCATCGCCCAGCTCGTCGTCACCCTCAAGGACACGGCCCTCGGCTTCATCATCACGTACGAGGAGCTGCTGTTCTTCGCGCGCTTCATCGGCTCGCGGGCACCGCTCGACTCGCCGATCGTCCCGGCGACGATCATCGTCGCGGCCATCTACATCGGCCTCTGCCTCATCCTCTCGGGCATCGCGAGGTACACCGAGAAGCGGATGAGCAGCTCGCCCAAGGTCCGCGGCGGCGCGCCCGATCCGCGTCAGCACGAGGACGCGACGGTCACGTCGGTCATCGCGCAGCAGGGCGCTGACCCCTTCGGCGAGGGCACGAGCGGCCGCTCGGCCTGAGCACGGCGCCCGTCGGCCGGCGTCGCATCGGGCACGCGGCCCGCTTCTGGAATACTGGCCGCGTGCCTCTCCCCACATCGCGCTCCGACCGGAGCCCTCTGCGTCGCGTCGCGCTCGGAATCGCGGCCGCCCTCGCGATCGCCCTGCTTCCCGCCGCCGGCTCTGTCGCCGCTCCCGTCGCCGATCCGCGCTCCGCGGCGCTCTCCGCGGCCGCTGAGACGGATGTCGCCGACATCCCGACGCCCGAGGACGGCGACTACCTCGGATCGCCCACGGAAGACGAGGCGGACCCGGGGGAGTACTCCGCGCAGGACGACGCGGTCGACGCGGCGACGCTCGCCGGCTTCAATGCGGGCAACCTCATCAGCGACGCGAAGATGTACACCTCGGGCACGATGTCGGCCGCGCAGATCCAGTCGTTCCTCAACGGCAAGGTGCCGAACTGCCATCCGGACTACACGTGCCTCAAGGAGTTCGCGCAGCGGACGGCGACGAAGCAGGCGAACGCGTACTGCGCCGGGACGTATCAGGGAGCATCGGGCGAGTCGGCGGCGACCATCATCTCCAAGGTCTCCCGCGCGTGCGGCGTGAGCGAGAAGGTGCTCCTCGTCATGCTCCAGAAGGAGCAGGGCCTCGTCACGCACACCTGGCCGAGCGACTGGCGCTACGACATCGCGATGGGCTACGCCTGCCCTGACGGCGCGTCGTGCGACGAGCGGTACTTCGGCTTCCAGAACCAGGTGTACATGGCGGCGTACCAGCTGCAGCGGTACGCCAAGGACCCGTACTTCAACTGGTACCCCGTCGGGAAGACCTCGCAGGTGCGCTGGCACCCGAATGCGAGCTGCGGATCCGGCCCGGTCCAGATCGCCAACAAGGCGACCGCCGCGCTGTACTATTACACGCCTTATCAGCCGAACGCGGCGTCGCTCGCGGCAGGCTACGGAGCCTCGTCCGACCCCTGTGCGTCGTACGGCAACCGGAACTTCTACAACTACTACACCGACTGGTTCGGTCCCACGGGCGGCGGGTCGGGCGGCAAGGCCGACCCGCGCGACAGCGTCGCGGTGTACCGCTTCTGGAGCCAGAAGTTCGACAACGCGCACTTCTACACCGTGAACCGGTCCGAGGCGCAGACGCTCCACCGGACCGATCGGAACTGGACGTACGAGGGCACCGACTTCCGCGTGTGGCCGGTGTCCAACGGGAGCTGCCGCGCCGGAACGGTCGCCGTCCACCGCTTCTGGTCGTCGTCGTTCGCATCGCACTTCTACACGACCAACGCCCAGGAGGCGCAGAAGGTCCGCACCACCGACCGGAACTGGACGTACGAGGGCATCGGGTTCTGCACCGCCGCCTCCGCCAACCGCGACACGGTGCCGGTGCACCGCTTCTGGAGCGCGAAGTTCCGCAAGCACTTCTACACCGCGAATGCCGCGGAGGCGCGGCAGCTGCGCGAGGGCGACCGGAACTGGACCTACGAGGGCGTGGCGATGTACGCGCCGTCGTGGGGCCCGCAGCCGCCCGCGCTCTGAGCGCGACGGAGCACGGCGACCGGATGCGCCGTGCTCCGCGGGGCTCAGTCCAGGATCGCCTCGGCCTCGACCTCGACGAGGACGTCCGGCTCGAACAGGTAGTCCACCCCGATGGCCGACAGCGGCGGCAGCGGCTGCGGGATCCCGAGCTCATCGGCGACCCGCTCGATGCCCTCCATGAATGCCGGATAGGACTCCGGGGTCCACCGCGTCACGAAGAAGCGCAGGCGCACGACGTCACCGAAGGTGGCACCGGCGCCGGCGAGACCTCGCGCGGTGTTGCGGAGGGCATGGGCGAGCTGCCCGGCCAGGTCGCCCGGCGCCACGGCGCGGCCGGCCTCGTCACGCGCGATCTGGCCGGCGACATGGACGAGACGCGACGCGGTGCTCACCGAGACGTGGTGGTAGGGCACGGGCTGGAACATCCCCTCCGGAGTCAGCAGTTCTACAGTCACGACACGATTCCTTTCCGTTCAGGGATCTCCTGTGTACTCACCGCCGAGAAGGCACTTCAACGAGACGAGGTTTCATGCCGGATACCGACCCGCTCCGACTCGCCGAAGAGCACCGCGATCTCCTCGACCAGCTCCTCGACAAGTGGTCGCTGCGGATTCTCGACACGCTCTGCGAGCGACCGCGGCGCTTCAGCGAGCTGCGCCAGGCGATCCCCGCGATCACCCAGAAGTCGCTCACGACGGCCCTGCGCCGCATGGAGCGCAACGGCATGGTCGACCGTGTCGTGCTGAGCACGCGGCCGGTCGCGGTGGAGTACCGCATCAGCGCCCTGGGTCGAACGCTGCAGGACCTCATCGACGCGCTCTACCGCTGGACCACCGCGGCGCTGCCTGCGGTCGAGGCCGCTCGAGCGGCCTTCGACAGCGTGGAGGACGAGGAGCTCGCGGTGCGGATGCGCCGATCGCCGGGCACATCCCGCGCCCTCGCCCGCGCTCTGAGCGCGGCGGAGCACGGCGACCGGCCGACTAGACTCGACTCTCGTGTCTGATGCTCCCGAGATCACGCCCGAAGGGGTCGAAGCAGCCGTCGCGGCCGCGCTCGCCGCGATCGCCGCGGCCCCCGACACCGCGGCCCTGAAAGCCGCCCGCGCCGCGCATGCGGGGGAGGGGTCGCCCCTGGCCGCCTTCAACGCGCAGATGCGCAGCGTGCCGAAGGAGCAGAAGGCCGAGTTCGGCAAGCTCGTCGGGCAGGCACGCGGACGAGTGACGCAGGCCCTGGCCGCGCGCGAGGAGGAGCTCGCGCAGGCCGAGCTGGCCGCCCGGCTCGAGGCCGAGCGGGTCGACATCACCGCCGTCGCGAGCCGCACGCGCACCGGCGCGCGCCATCCGCTCTCGCTCCTGCAGGAGCAGATCGGCGACATCTTCGTCGGCATGGGATGGGAGATCGCGGAGGGACCCGAGCTCGAGCACGAGTGGTTCAACTTCGACGCCCTGAACTTCGACGAGGACCACCCCGCGCGCCAGATGCAGGACACGTTCTTCGTGGACCCGGTCGAGCGCCATCTCGTCATGCGCACGCACACGAGCCCCGTCCAGGTGCGCTCGATGCTCGAGCGCGACCTGCCGGTCTACGTCATCTGCCCCGGCCGCGTGTACCGCACCGACGAGTTCGACGCGACGCATCTGCCTGTCTTCACGCAGTTCGAGGGCCTGGTCGTCGACAAGGGCATCACGATGGCCCACCTCAAGGGCACCCTCGACCACGTCGCACGGCAGCTGTTCGGCGCGGAGGCGAAGACCCGCCTGCGCACCAACTACTTCCCGTTCACCGAGCCGTCGGCCGAGCTCGACCTCTGGCACCCGACCTTCAAGGGCGGCGCGCGCTGGATCGAGTGGGGCGGCTGCGGCATGATCAACCCCAACGTGCTCCGCGCGGCGGGGATCGATCCGGAGGTCTACAGCGGGTTCGCGTTCGGCATGGGCATCGAGCGCACGCTCATGTTCCGCAGCGACGTGAAGGACATGCGCGACATGGCAGAGGGCGATGTGCGCTTCAGCGAGCAGTTCGGGATGGTGGTGTGATGCGCGTCCCGCTTTCGTGGCTGCGTGAGTACGTCGATCTTCCGCAGGAGGCGACCCCCGAGGACGTCCTCGCTGCGCTCGTGCGCGTCGGGTTCGAGGAGGAGGATGTCGTCCGCTTCGACCTGACCGGCCCGATCGTCGTGGGCCGGGTGCTCTCCTTCGAGGAGGAGCCGCAGAAGAACGGCAAGACGATCCGCTGGTGCCAGGTCGACGTCGGAGAGGAGGAGCCGCGCGGCATCGTCTGCGGCGCGAGCAACTTCTTCCCCGGCGACAAGATCGTCGCGACGCTGCCCGGCGCCGTCCTGCCCGGACCCTTCCCGATCGCGGCCCGCAAGACCTACGGTCACCTGTCGGATGGCATGATCGCCTCCGCGCGCGAGCTCGGCCTGGGCGACGAGCACAACGGCATCCTCCGTCTCGTCGAGCTCGGCCTCGACCCGGAGGTCGGCGCCGACGCGATCGCCCTCCTCGGCCTCGATGACGCGGCGGTCGACGTCAACGTCACGCCCGACCGCGGCTACGCGCTGTCGATCCGAGGCATCGCACGCGAGTACGCGCACGCCACCGGCGCGGCGTTCCGCGACCCCGCCGAGCTCGCCGACGTCGCGTCGGGCGAGGGCTTCCCGGTGTCGGTCGTCGACACGCGGCCCATCCGGGGGCGCGTGGGCGCGACGGAGTTCGTCACGCGGGTCGTCCGCGACGTCGACACATCGAAGCCGACGCCGCCGTGGATGATCGCGCGGCTGTCGCTCGCAGGTGTGCGCTCGCTCGGCATCCTCGTGGACATCACCAACTACGTCATGCTCGAGCTCGGCAACCCGATCCACGGCTACGACCTCGACAAGCTCACGGGCGGCATCACGGTCCGCCGAGCGGAGCCGGGCGAGAAGCTCGAGACGCTCGACGGCCAGGTGCGCACGCTCGACCCGGAGGACCTCCTCATCGCCGATGAGTCGGGCCCGATCGGCCTCGCCGGCGTGATGGGCGGCGCGACGACCGAGATGGGCGACGACACCAGGAACGTCCTCATCGAGGCCGCGACGTTCGACGCGGTCTCGATCGCGCGCACGGCGCGCCGGCACAAGCTGTCGAGCGATGCGTCGCGTCGGTTCGAGCGCGGGGTCGACCCGGCCATCCCGTACGCGGCGGCGCAGCGCGCGGTCGACCTCATGGTCGAGCTCGCAGGCGGGACGGCGGACGAGCTGGGCAGCGCGCTGTACGCCGAGCAGGTGTCCGAGGGGATCGAGCTCCCCGCGGCCTTCGTGCCCGGCATCGTGGGCGTCGACTACACGGACGACGAGATCGTGGGCGCCCTCGAGATGATCGGCGCCCAGGTGGCCGCCGTCGATGGCGGATGGCAGGTCATCCCGCCGTCCTGGCGTCCGGATCTCACCGACAAGTGGACGCTCGCGGAGGAGGTCGCGCGCATCCACGGGCTCGACCGCATCCCGTCGATCCTCCCGACTCCGCCGTCGGGACGCGGCTACACGCCCCTGCAGCAGGGGCGCCGCCGCGTCGCGAACGCGCTCGCGGCCGCGGGCTTCGTGGAGACCCCCGCCTTCCCGTTCACGACGCAGGAGCAGAACGACCTGCACGGGTCGGCGTCGGGAGAGCGCCTGCCGAGCGTCCGGCTCGCGAACGCGCTCGACGGCCAGGCCCCGTACCTGCGCCGATCGCTCATCCCGGGCCTGCTGCAGACCGCGCACCGGAACCTCGCGCGCGGTCTGACCGATCTGGCGCTCTTCGAGGTCGGCACCGTCTTCCTCCCCGAGCCCGGCATGACCTACGGGACCGACACCATCCCGCCGCTCGCCGTGCGACCGGACGCGACCACGCTCGCCGCGATCGACGCCTCCATCCCGGAGCAGCCGCGCCGGATCGCGTTCCTGCTCGCGGGCAGCATCGCGCCGAAGCAGCCCGGTCGCGCGGCCGAGGCCGCCGGACTCGAGGTCGCCCTCGACGCGGTCCGGCTGATCGCCGCGGCCGCGGGCGTCGAGATCGACGTCGTCCAGGGCGAGCGCGCGGCGCTGCACCCGGGCCGCACCGGCCTGCTCTCCGTGCTCGGCGACGTCGTGGGGTACGTGGGCGAGCTGCTCCCGCAGGTCGCCGACGAGGCCGACCTCGTCGGGCGGGTCACCGTCGGCGAGATCGACCTCGACGCCGTGCTCGATCGCGCGGGCGATCGCGTCGTCGCCGAGTCGCTGTCGACGTTCCCCGCCGCGACGCAGGACGTCTCGCTCATCGTCCCGGCCGATCTGCCGGCGGCCTCGCTCCGCGCCGCGCTCGCCGAGGGGGCCGGCTCCCTGCTCGAGTCGCTGCGCCTCGTGGACGACTACCGCGGTCAGGGTGTTCCCGAGGGGTCGAAGAGCCTCACGTTCGCGCTGCGCTTCCGCGCACCGGACCGCACGCTCACCGCCGCCGAGGCATCCGACGCGAAGCTCGCCGGAGTGGCCGTCGCGAGCGAGCGCTTCGGCGCGCAGCTGCGCGACTGAGACGGCGCGTGCACGGCGAGACCCCGCTCCTGGCGGGGTCTCGCCGCATCCGAGATGCCGCGGCGCGCCGATGCTGCGATCTGCACGCGGGCGCGGATGGCCCGGGTCGCGAGACGCGCGCGTGCGCGTGCGCGGGGCCTCACGAGCCGGTCGGGCGATTCGGCGTTCATCGCCAGACCAGCCGCGGAACGCGGCGAACGCCCGGCCGGTTGCCTCAGAACGAGGCGGATGTCGGACGAGGTTCCCGCAGAACGGGGCGAACTCTGCCCCGATCGCCGCGAAACGCGGCAAGGATCGCGTCGTTCGCGGCCGGGGACTGGCCGTTCGACCCCGCGTGGCGCGACTGGCGCCCCGATCCCTCATGGACGACGCCCACGCTCGCCGACCTGCCTGACTGACGAGCCGACCATCCGCTCCGTGGTACTGTCGTCGGCATGACCTCGCCCGCGACCTCGCGCACGCTCGCTCCGAGCGCGCTCGTCGCGCCCCGACGTCGCAGCGGCCGCCGAATCTAGGCGACACCGCGAGACACTGCGCCTGCGCGCGGTCCGTCGGCCGGTGTCGCCGTCTCCGGCCCCCGCCCACGGACAATAAGGTAGAAGTCATGTCGTATTCGGTCGCCGTCTCCGGCGCTTCGGGCTACGCCGGCGGAGAGCTCCTCCGTCTGCTCGCCGAACATCCGGACGTCGAGATCCGCACGGTCACCGCGCACTCGAACGCCGGCCAGCCGCTCATCCAGCATCAGCCGCACCTCCGCTCGCTCGCGCACCTCACCCTGCAGGACACGACGCCGGAGATCCTCGCCGGTCACGATGTCGTCTTCCTCGCGCTCCCGCACGGCCAATCCGGCCAGTACACCGACGCGCTCGGCGACGCCGCGCTCGTCATCGACTGCGGCGCCGATCACCGTCTCGTCGACGAGGGGGACTGGGACGCGTTCTACGGCGGTGCCTTCCACGAGCCCTGGGCGTACGGCGTCCCCGAGCTTCCGGTCGGCGGCGCGAAGCAGCGCGAGCGTCTCGTCGGGGCCACTCGGATCGCGGCGCCCGGGTGCAACGCGTCGACCGTGAGTCTCAGCCTCGCGCCCGGCGTCGCCGCGGGCGTCATCGACCCGTCCGACATCGTGAGCGTCCTGGCGGTCGGCCCCTCGGGCGCGGGCAAGAGCCTCAAGACGCATCTTCTCGGCGCTGAGCTCCTCGGAACGGCGAACCCGTACGCGGTGGGGGGAACGCACCGCCACATCCCCGAGATCCGGCAGGCGCTCCGTGCCGCGGGCGCGACCGGCGACATCCGCATCTCCTTCACCCCCGTGATCGTGCCGATGGCCCGCGGCATCCTCGCGACCTCGACGGCGCGCATCGCGGACGGCGCGACCGACGCGCAGATCCGCGACGCGTGGGAGCAGGCGTACGCGGGCGAGACCTTCATGCAGCTCCTGCCCGAGGGACAGGTGCCGCGCACGGCCGACGTCCTCGGCGCGAACACGGCCCTCATCGGCCTCGCGATCGACCGCGCGGCCGGCCGGGTCGTCGTCGTGACCGCCGTCGACAACCTCGCAAAGGGGACGGCGGGCGCCGCGATCCAGTCCATGAACATCGCGCTCGGCCTGCCGGAGGGCCGCGCTCTCACCGTGAACGGAGTGGCGCCGTGAGCGTGACCGCACCCGCAGGATTCGAGGCGGCCGGAGTCGCCGCAGGGCTCAAGTCGACAGGCAAGCCCGACGTCGCGGTCGTCGTCAACCGCGGGCCGCTCAAGGCCGGCGCCGCCGTGTTCACCTCGAACCGGGCGAAGGCGAACCCGATCCTGTGGTCGCAGGAGGCGATCAAGGGCGGCGTGATCGAGGCGGTCGTGCTGAACTCGGGCGGCGCCAACTGCTTCACGGGCGCGTTCGGCTTCCAGACGACGCACCAGACCGCGGAGCGCGCGGCGGAGCTCCTCGGCGTCGGAGCCGTCGGCATCCAGGTCTGCTCGACCGGCCTCATCGGCACGGGCGACGACGTGTTCCGCGCGAAGGTGCTCGACGGCACCGCGAAGGCGATCGCCTCCCTCAGCGTCGGCGGCGGAGACGACGCGGCACGCGCGATCATGACGACCGACACGGTTCCCAAGACCGCGGTGCATCGCGGCGGCGGATGGTCGATCGGAGGGATGGCGAAGGGCGCGGGGATGCTCGCTCCCGGGCTCGCGACGATGCTCGTCGTGCTCACGACCGACGCCGTGCTCGACGCGGCGGCCGCCGACGCGCACCTCCGCTCCGCAACGAACGTCAGCTTCGACCGGCTCGACTCCGACGGATGCATGTCGACGAACGACCAGGTTACGCTCCTCGTGAGCGGGGCCTCGGGCGTGACCCCCGACCCGGAGGAGTTCGCGAGCGCGCTCGCCGCGGTCTGCTCCGACCTCGCGCGGCAGCTGCAGGCCGACGCCGAGGGCGCCAGCCATGCGATCGCGATCGAGGTCGTCGGGGCCGCGAGCGAGCAGGACGCGGTCGAGGTGGGCCGCTCGGTCGCGCGCAACAACCTCTTCAAGGCCGCCATCTTCGGCAACGACCCGAACTGGGGCCGCGTGCTGGCGGCGATCGGCACGACCTCCGCGGAGTTCGATCCCTACCAGGTCGACGTCTCGATGAACGGCGTCCGCGTGTGCAGCGCGGGCGGCCCGGACCGCCCCCGCGAGGAGGTCGATCTCGCACCGCGCGACACGCACGTGCTCATCGACCTGCACGCGGGAGAGGCGACCGCGACCATCCTCACGAACGACCTCACGCACGACTACGTCCACGAGAACAGCGCGTACTCCTCATGACACCGATCGACCTGCAGGACACCAGCCCCGAGGAAGCCGAGTTCAAGGCGGCCACCCTCATCGAGTCGCTTCCGTGGCTCAAGGAGTACCGCGATCAGATCGTCGTCGTGAAGTACGGCGGCAATGCGATGATCTCGGAGGAGCTCCAGGACGCGTTCGCGGCCGACATCGCGTATCTCCGCTACGTGGGCATCAAGCCCGTCGTCGTGCACGGCGGCGGGCCGCAGATCTCGAGCATGCTCGACCGCCTCGCGATCCCGAGCGAGTTCAAGGGCGGCTACCGCGTCACGAGCACCGAGGCGATCTCGGTCGTCCGGATGGTGCTCACCGGCCAGATCAACCCCCAGCTCGTCGCCAAGATCAACTCGCACGGCCCGTTCGCGGTGGGCGTCTCGGGCGAGGACGCCGGGCTCTTCGGCGGCCGGCGCCGCGGCGTCGTCATCGACGGGGTCGAGGAGAGCCTCGGCCGGGTGGGCGACGTCGTCCGCGTCGACCCGACTCCCGTGATCGACCAGCTCGAGGCCGACCGCATCCCGGTCGTCGCGGGTGTCGCGCCCGACCTCGACCACCCCGGTCACACGCTCAACATCAACGCGGATGCCGCGGCATCCGCGCTCGCGGTGGCGCTCGGCGCGCGGAAGCTCGTGGTCCTCACCGATGTGCCCGGCTTGTACGCCGACTGGCCGAACCGCGACTCGCTCGTGTCGCACATCAAGGCCGACGAGCTGCGCGAGATGCTGCCGAAGCTCGAGTCGGGCATGATCCCGAAGATGCAGGCATGCCTCGACGCGGTCGACGGCGGCGTGCCGACGGCCGCCATCATCGACGGGCGCGTGCCGCACTCGGTGCTCGTCGAGCTCTTCACCAGCAAGGGAATCGGAACGGAGGTGGTGGTCGGATGAGCACCTGGCAGGACGACGCATCGCGGGATCTCATGAGCCTGGGCGGGCGCCTCGCGCTCCTCACCCGGGGCGAGGGCTCGCATGTCTGGGACGCGGACGACCGCCGCTACCTCGACTTCCTGGGCGGGATCGCCGTCAACTGCCTCGGCCACGCGCACCCCGTGTTCGTGGAGGCCGTGTCGAAGCAGGCGGCGACGCTCGCGCACATCTCGAACTACTTCGCGAGCCCCGCGCAGCTCGAGCTCGCCGCCCGCCTGAAGCGTCTGGCCGGCACCGGCGACGACGGACGGGTGTTCCTCTCGAACTCGGGCACCGAGGCGAACGAGATGGCGATCAAGCTCGCCCGCCTGCACGGCGGGAAGACCGGCAAGTCGACCATCCTCGTGCTCAACGGCGCGTTCCACGGCCGCACCATGGGCGCGCTCTCGATCACCCCCAAGGCCGCCTACCGCGATCCGTTCGAGCCCGTCCTGCCGGGCGTGCGCTCGATCGACGCCACGCTCGAGGCGCTCGAGGCGGCTTTCGATGACTCGATCGCGGCGCTCTTCGTCGAGCCGATCCAGGGCGAGGCCGGCGTCGTCCCGATGCCCGACGGCTTCCTCGCGAGGGCTCGCGAGCTCGCGACCGAGCGCGGCGCGCTCCTCGTCCTCGACGAGGTGCAGACCGGCTCGGGCCGCACGGGGGAGTGGTTCGCCTTCCAGCGCGAGGGGATCGTCCCCGATGCCGTGACGCTCGCGAAGAGCATCGGCGCGGGATTCCCCCTCGGCGCCCTCATCACGTTCGGCGCAGCGAGCGACCTGTTCTATCCCGGCACCCACAACTCGACGTTCGGCGGCAACCCGCTCGCCAGCGCGGTCGCGAATGCCGTGCTCGGCTACATCGAGAGCGAAGGGCTGCTCGAGAACGTGACCGCGCGCGGCGCTCAGCTGCGCACGGCCGTCGCCGAGCTCCCGCTCGTCTCGGGCACGCGCGGCGAGGGCCTCCTCATCGGCATCACGCTGACCGCGCCGGTTGCGGCGGAGGTGCGCGCGGCCGCCCACGAGCGCGGCCTCATCGTGAACGCCCCCGATGCGGACGTCATCCGCATCGCACCCGCCTACACGATCGGCGATGCGGAGATCGAGGAGTTCCTCACCCTGTTCGGCGAGGCTCTCTCGGCCGTCGCCGCGACCATCCCGACCCCGACGGAGACCCACGCATGACTCGCCACTTCCTGCGCGACGACGACATCACGCCGGCCGAGCAGGCCGAGATCCTCGAGCTCGCGGCCGAGCTCAAGAAGGACCGCTGGGCCGACAAGTCCCTGGCCGGCCCGAAGACCGTGGCGGTCATCTTCGACAAGTCGTCGACTCGCACGCGCGTCTCGTTCGCCGTCGGCATCGCCGACCTCGGCGGCACGCCGCTCATCATCTCGACCGCGAACAGCCAGCTCGGGGGCAAGGAGACGCCCGCCGACACGGCGCGCGTGCTGGAGCGCCAGGTCGCCGCGATCGTGTGGCGCACGTACGCGCAGCAGGGCCTCGAGGAGATGGCGAAGGGCACGCGGGTGCCCGTCGTCAACGCTCTCAGCGACGACTTCCATCCGTGCCAGCTGCTGGCCGACCTGCTCACCGTGCGCGAGCACAAGGGCGAGCTGCGCGGGCTCACGCTGTCGTTCTTCGGAGACGGCCGCAGCAACATGGCGCACTCGTACGCGCTCGCGGGCGTGATGGCCGGCATGCACGTGCGGATCGCATCGCCCATCGACTACGCGCCCCGCGAGGACATCGTGATGGACGCCGACCGCATCGGCATCGAGACCGGCGGCTCGCTCACCCTCTTCACCGATCCGCTCGAGGCGGCCGCCGGTGCCGACGTCGTGGTGACGGACACCTGGGTCTCGATGGGCAAGGAGGAGGAGAAGCTCGCCCGCCTGCGCGACCTCGGCGCGTACAAGGTGACGCCCGAGCTCATGGGGCTCGCCGACGACAAGGCGATCTTCATCCACTGCCTCCCCGCCGATCGCGGCTACGAGGTCGACGCGGAGGTCATCGACGGCCCGCAGAGCGTCATCTGGGACGAGGCGGAGAACCGCCTGCACGCGCAGAAGGCCCTCCTCGTTTGGCTGCTGCGCCAGGCGGACTGACCGGCTGGATCCGGACCCGTCTGGCTCGGCTGGACGGGTCCGGCCGCGCGCCCGGCATCGACCTCGCGCGCGGCCTCGCGGTGATCGGCATGTTCGCCGCCCACCTGCTCGACACGTCGTCCTTCGCCTGGGGTGACCCCGCGACCTGGATCGACGTCGTCAACGGCCGCTCGTCCATCCTCTTCGCGACGCTCGCCGGCGTCTCGCTCGCGCTCGTCACGGGCGGGTCGACCCCGGTCGACGGCGAGCGGATGGCGGTCGCGCGCGGCCGGATCGTCGTGCGGGCGATCGCGATCTGGGTGATCGGCCTGCTCCTGGTCGCACTCGACACGCCCGTGCTCGTGATCCTGCCGGCATACGGCATCCTGTTCCTCCTCGCGCTCCCGGTGCTGCGGATGCGCCCCGCGATGCTGCTCGCGATCGCCGCCGCGGTCGCGCTGATCGCGCCGTTCGCGGTGTGGACGATCGACGGATGGGCAGGGTGGGAATCGCCCTCCGGCGAGCTCATCGCGCAGCTGACCGGATGGCACTATCCGTTCGCGCTGTGGTTCGCCTTCGTCGCGGCGGGGCTCGCCATCGGACGCCTCCGCCTCGGTCGGCCGCGGACGGCGTTCGCGCTCGTCCTCGGCGGCGCGGCCGCGGCCGTCATCGGGTACGGGGTGCTGGGCCGCTGGAGGTCGCTCGCCGAACCCGAGAGCGTGTGGGCGCACGTGCTCGATGACGCGGCGCACTCGAGCGGAGTCGCCGAGGCGGTCGGCTCCGGCGGGTTCGCCGTGGCGGTCATCGGCGTATGCCTCCTCGTGTGTAGGACACCGCTCCGCTGGCTCGCGTGGCCCCTGCGGGCGATGGGCTCGATGCCGCTCACGGCATACGCGGCGCAGCTCGTCGCGTGGGCGCTGCTGCAGCCCGAGCCCACCGTCCTGCAGTTCGGGTCGGATCTCGTGGCGTTCCGCGCGACCGAGCCGTTCTGGCCCCTGACCGTCGCGACGATCGTCGGCTGCAGCCTGTGGTCGCTGCTCGTCGGGCGCGGCCCGCTCGAGGCCGGCATCGCCTGGCTCGCCCGCACGATCGTGCCCTCGTCTCGTCGAGGTGTCTCACTACCGGCTGGATAGGTACGGGCTTTCCCGCGGCGAGCGAGACATGGTGCCCTCGTCCCGTCGCGGTGTCTCACTCGCGGTGGGATAGCGACGGGCTTTCCCGCGGTGGGCGAGACATGGACGGTGGTCGGAGCGGGTCCTGGCGCTTCAGTACGCTGGACGGGTGAGCACAGGCGAGACGCGTGGGACGAACGAGGGAGCCCTCTGGGGCGGACGCTTCGCAGGGGGGCCGAGCCCCGAGCTGCAGGCGCTGAGCCGATCGACGCACTTCGACTGGCAGCTCGCGCTCTACGACATCCGCGGCTCGCACGCGCACGCAGCGGCCCTCGAGGCCGCCGGCTACCTCACCGCCGACGAGGCGGCGCGCATGCACGCCGGGCTCGACGCGCTCGCCGAGGGCGTGCGAAGTGGTCGTCTGCGTCCGCGCGATGCGGATGAGGATGTGCACGGCGCCCTCGAGACGGCGCTCCTCGAGGAGGTGGGCGCCGAGCTCGGCGGCCGACTGCGCGCAGGCCGGAGCCGCAACGACCAGATCGCGACGCTCATCCGCCTGTTCCTCATCGATCACGCGGGTGTGATCGCGCGCGAGCTCGTCCAGCTCATCGACGCGCTCGTGGCGCAGGCCGACGCACACCCGTCGGCCATCCTGCCGGGCCGCACGCACCTCCAGCACGCCCAGCCCGTGCTCCTCGCGCATCACCTCCAGGCACACGGATGGCCGCTCGTGCGCGACCTCGAGCGGCTCCGCGACTGGCGCGCCCGCGCGGGCGTGTCGCCGTACGGGGGAGGGGCGCTCGCCGGGTCGACCCTCGGTCTCGATCCCGCGCTCGTCGCCCGCGAACTCGGCCTCGATCGGCCGGCCGAGAACTCCATGGACGGCACGGCCGCGCGCGACGTCGTCGCCGAGTTCGCCTACATCGCGGCGCAGATCGGCATCGACCTGTCGCGCATGGCCGAGGAGATCATCCTCTGGAACACCCGCGAGTTCGGCTTCGTGACGCTCGACGATGGGTACTCGACGGGCTCGAGCATCATGCCGCAGAAGAAGAACCCCGACATCGCCGAGCTCGCGCGCGGCAAGTCGGGACGCCTGATCGGCAACCTCTCCGGCCTGCTCGCGACGCTCAAGGCGCTGCCCCTCGCGTACAACCGCGATCTGCAGGAGGACAAGGAGCCGGTGTTCGACTCCGTCGCGACTCTCGAGGTGCTTCTTCCCGCCTTCACAGGGATGGTCGCCACACTGCGCTTCGACACCGAGCGGATGGCCTCGCTCGCGCCGCAGGGATTCTCGCTCGCGACGGATGTCGCGGAGTGGCTCGTCACGCAGCGGGTCCCGTTCCGCGACGCCCACGAGATCTCCGGTGCGCTCGTCCGCGCCTGCGAGGAGCGGGGGATCGGCCTGGAGGACGCGACGGACGAGCTCCTCGCCGAGGTGTCCGAGCACCTCACGCCCGCCGTGCGGGAGGTGCTGTCGATCGAGGGATCGGTTGCATCGCGCGCCGGTGTCGGCGGCACCGCTCCCGAGCGGGTGGCCGAGCAGCGCGCGGAGCTCGTCGCACGGACGCAGGCCGTCGCGCACGCGCTCGGCTTGTGAGGACAGGTCCCGCGTCCGTTTAGGCTGGACGCGTGACCGCAGTGACCACTGTCGCCGTGCAGGCGAACGACCCGACGTTCGAGAACGTCTTCGACGAGCTGGTGTGGCGTGGCCTCGTCCACGTGTCGACTGATCAGGATGCTCTGCGCGAGCTCCTCGGCGGCGACCCGATCGTTTACTACTGCGGATTCGACCCCACCGCCCCGAGCCTGCACCTGGGCAACCTCGTGCAGCTGCTCACCATGCGGCGGCTGCAGCTTGCCGGGCATCGTCCGCTCGGGCTCGTCGGCGGAGCAACGGGCCTCATCGGCGACCCGAAGCCGACCGCGGAACGCACTCTCAACGACAGCGCAACGGTCGCCGGGTGGGTCTCGCGCCTGCGTGCGCAGGTCGAGCGCTTCCTGAGCTTCGACGGCGAGAACGCCGCGCGGATCGTCAACAACCTCGACTGGACCGCTCCGATGAGCGCGATCGACTTCCTTCGCGACATCGGCAAGCACTTCCGGGTCGGCACCATGCTCAAGAAGGACTCGGTGAGCGCGCGCCTGAACTCGGAATCCGGCATCAGCTACACGGAGTTCAGCTACCAGATCCTCCAGGGGATGGACTTCCTGCAGCTGTACCGCGAGTACGGGTGTGTGCTGCAGACGGGCGGATCCGACCAGTGGGGCAACCTCACGAGCGGCACCGACCTCGTCCACCGCGTCGAGGGCACGTCCGTGCATGCCATCGGCACACCGCTCATCACCGATGCCGACGGCAAGAAGTTCGGCAAGAGCGAGGGCAACGCGATCTGGCTCGATGCCGAGATGTGCAGCCCGTACGCGATGTACCAGTTCTGGCTCAACGCCGACGACTCGATCGTCGTGAAGCTGCTGAAGGTCTTCACATTCCTCACGCGGGCCGAGATCGAGGAGTACGCAGCTCTCGTGGAGAGCGAGCCGTTCCGCCGTGCGGCGCAGAAGAGGCTGGCGCTCGAGGTGACGACCGCCGTGCACGGGGCAGAGGCGACCGCTGCGGCTATCGACGCGTCGGAGGCTCTGTTCGGAAAGGGAGATCTCGGTGCTCTCGACGCGGGCACCCTCGCCTCCGCGCTCCGTGAACTGCCCCATGCGACGCTCGCGGCAGGCACGCCCGTCACCCAGGCGCTCGTGGAGACAGGGCTCGTGTCATCGGTATCGGAGGCGCGTCGCGCGATCTCCCAGGGCGGCGTATCCGTGGACGGCGCGAAGGTCGACTCCGAAGAGGCGACGGTGAACGGCGCGCTCCCGGGCGGCGTCTCGGTGCTGCGGCGCGGCAAGAAGGCGCTCGCCGGCGTCTTCATCGACGCCTGACATCCAGCGTTCCGCCGAAGGGCGCGTCTCCGTGAGGAGGCGCGCCCTTCGGCGGAACAGGGACCGGCTGGCCGTGCTTCCGGGTTGCGACACGCCCGGGTGGTGGGTGGGTTTGCTGGGGGTGGGGGTTCGGCGTAATGTATTCCCTTGTCGCCGCCAAGCGGTGAGGTTGAGCCGGAAGGTTCCCCGCCCCAGGTCTGCGACGTACAACACAA
>NZ_JBAKGU010000013.1:0-112071 GCF_049065455.1 Microbacterium sp. SA156 | reverse complement strand
GCCCGAGGTGCTCGACCTCCCCCGCGAACGCGATCAGGTCCGCATCCGTCACCCCGCGCACGCCCTCGGCCAGGCCTTCCAGTCGCGTCAGCGCGTCCCGGACCGCCGCGCCCGGGAAGAGAGGTTCGAATCCTGGCTCCTTCGCCATAAAGCCAGCATAGAACATCGATACGACAAGCGCAATGCTTTTCTTCCCCTGATCGGGATCTTTCTGCGACGAGCGCTAGCACACACCACCGACATCCACCCAGCACACCAAGCGCCAGCGCACCAGACGACAGCACACCAGACGACAGCACACCAGACGCCAGCACACCTCGGCGCACAGCCGCGTGCGCAGGGGAGATGCGGGTGCGCTCAGCGCTTCACGCGCACGCCGTGATCGCGCCCGAGGAACTCGCGCACGACGTGGTCGATCGCGTCCACCGTGAGGTCGAGCGACTCGAGATCGATGCGCTCGTTGTGCCCGTGGAAGAGGGTGCGGAACTTGCCGTAGTCCCAGCGGTCGCTGAGCACGCCGAAGCCGTAGGCCGGCACGCCGCGCAGCCGGTAGAAGCGCCCGTCCGTGCCACCTGCGGCGAGCATCGGCAGCAGGTCGGCGTCGGGGCGCGCGCGGCGGACCGCCCCGCGCAGCACGTCGAAGAGAGGAGTGTCGGTGGGCGAGACGGTCGACTGCACGAACTCGTCGCCCTCGATGCGCACGTTCTCGAGCAGGTCGCCGAGCGCCTCGCGCAGATAGCCGTCGACATCCGCCGCGTCGACGTCGGGGAGGACGCGGATGTCGAGGCGCACGGTCGCCTCGCCGGGGATCACGTTGAGCTTCTCGCCCGCGTGCACGACGTTCGGCGAGATGGTCGTGTGCGTCGACGCGTGCGCGAACCCCTGCAGCAGACCGGTCGCGGGCAGCCCCTCGTAGAGGCGCTCGGGGTCCTGCAGCTTCGCGGTCGTCTCCGCGTCGAGCTCGAGCGCGTCGGCGTACGCGTGCCACTGCGGTGTGATCACGGTCGGCGTGCGGAACCGCGCGATGCGCGCGACGGCCTCGGCCGCGATGACGGCGGCGTTGCGCGATCCCCACGGGGCCGAGCCGTGGCCCGGGACGCCCGTGACGCGCAGCGTGCGCGGCGCCTGGCCCTTCTCGCCGATCATGATGCCGATCGCGGGCTTGCCGCCCGCGGGGGCGCCGCCCGACTCGGTCAGAACGTAGTCGGCGTCGATGAGGTCGAGCCGGTGCTCGGTGAGCCAGCCGGCGCCGTAGTGGCCGCCGTTCTCCTCATCGGCGACGGCGGCGAAGACGAGGTCGCCGCGCGGGCGGAACCGCTGCCGTGCGATCTCCCGCGTGACGACGGCGTAGGCCGCCGTGAGGTTGAGCATGTCGATCGCGCCGCGGCCCCACAGCACGCCGTCGACGATCTCGCCGCCGAACGGATCGCGCTCCCATCCGGCCTCCTCGACGGGCACGACGTCGGTGTGCCCGAGGAGGGCGAGGGACGGCGCGTGCGGGTCGGTGCCCGGGATGCGGATGATGAGGCTCCCGCGGCCCGGGTGCGGCTCGACGACGACGCCGTCGAGCCCGGATCCCTCGAAGAAGCTCTGCAGGGTGCGCACCTGGCGGATCTCGTGGCCGGAGTCCGGACGGCCGTCGTTCACCGCCGCGTTGCGGATCATCTCCTGCAGAAGCTGAGCCGTCTGCAGCCCGAGGCGCGCGCTCATCGCGCCGCCGCCATCCGCGCCGGCTGGAGAGGGAGGTTCCACATGCGCATCCCCTCGACGGTATCGGAGAACGCTGGCAATCCCGAGGCCGATGACGCCCCGTGGCAGCTCAGCGGGCGCCGCGGACCGCCCCCGATAGGATGGCCAGGGAGAGCGCCGCGGCACACGCACGCCTCCGCCGGGAGCCGTTCCGGGCATCCGGGCACAACGACCCATCAGGGGGTATTCCATGCCGGGCATCGTGATCGTGGGCGTCCAGTGGGGCGACGAGGGCAAGGGCAAGGCGACCGATCTGCTCGGCGAGCGGACCGACTGGGTCGTCAAGTTCAATGGCGGCAACAACGCCGGGCACACCGTCGTCATCGGCGACGAGAAGTACGCTCTGCACCTCCTGCCCTCCGGCATCCTGAGCCCCGGCGTGAACCCCGTCATCGGCAACGGCGTCGTCATCGACCTCGAGGTGCTCTTCGCCGAGCTCGACGCCCTCTCGGCGCGCGGCATCGACGTCTCGAAGCTCCGCGTGAGCGCGAACGCGCACATCATCACGCAGTACCACCGCACGCTCGACAAGGTCACCGAGCGCTTCCTCGGCAAGCGCCAGATCGGCACGACCGGGCGCGGGATCGGCCCCGCCTACGCCGACAAGATCAACCGCGTCGGCATCCGCGTGCAGGACCTGTTCGACGAGAGCATCCTCCGCCAGAAGGTCGAGGGCGCGCTCGAGCAGAAGAACCACCTGCTCGTGAAGGTCTTCAATCGGCGCGGCATCACGTGCGACGAGATCGTCGAGGACCTCCTGTCGTACGCCGAGCGCCTCCGCCCGATGGTGTGCGACACCGGCCTCCTCCTCAACCAGGCGCTCGACGCCGGCGAGGTCGTGGTGTTCGAGGGCGGCCAGGCCACCATGCTCGACATCGACCACGGCACCTACCCGTTCGTGACGTCGTCGTCGGCGACCGCGGGCGGCGCCGCGACCGGATCAGGTGTCGGCCCCGGCCGCCTCGACCGCATCGTCGGCATCGTCAAGGCCTACACGACGCGCGTCGGGTCGGGCCCGTTCCCGACCGAGCTCTTCGACGAGCAGGGCGACTGGCTGCGTGCGGCCGGCTTCGAGTTCGGCACGACGACCGGGCGTCCGCGCCGGGTCGGCTGGTACGACGCCCCCATCACGCGCTACGCGACCCGCATCAACGGCATCACCGACCTCGTCCTCACGAAGCTCGACATCCTCACCGGACTCGAGAAGATCCCCGTGTGCGTCGCATACGACGTGAACGGCGAGCGCTTCGACGAGGTGCCGGTCAACCAGAGCGACTTCCACCACGCGACGCCGATCCTCGAGCACTACGCGGGCTGGAGCGAGGACATCTCGTCGGCGCGCACGTTCGAGGACCTGCCGCAGACCGCGCAGGACTACGTGCTCGCGCTCGAGGAGATGAGCGGCACGCGCATCTCGGTCATCGGCGTCGGCCCCGGCCGCGACCAGGTGATCGTGCGCCAGGACCTCATCTGAGCGCGTGATCGCCGCGGGCGCCGCGCTCGAGCGGCTCTGGACGGGCGGAACCTGGTGCGAGGGGCCGCTGTGGATCCCCGCCGAGGGCTGCGTGCGCTGGAGCGACATCCCGGGCGACCGCATCCTCCGGTGGGATGCGGCGACCGGCGACGCGACCGAGCACCGCACGGGCGTCGAGTTCACGAACGGGCGCGCGCTCGATCGGGACGGCAGCGTCGTGCAGTGCTCGCACGGCCGTCGGCGGCTCGAGCGAGAGCGAGCGGATGGCACGGTGTCGGCTCTCGCGGACGGGTACGACGGCGTGCGGCTCAACTCCCCGAACGACGTCGCCATCGCCGCGGACGGCGCGTACTGGTTCACGGACCCCGACTACGGCATCACGCAGCCGCTCGAGGGTCACCCGGGCGAGCGCGAGTACGGGGCGTGCTGGGTGTTCCGGCTCGGTCCCGACGGCACGCTCGCGCCCGTCGTCCGCGACCTCGACCGCCCCAACGGCATCGCGTTCTCGCCCGACGGCACGATCCTCTACGTGACCGACACGGGGGCCGCTCCCGCGATCCATGCCTACGACGTGCAGGGCGTCGCGGTGGGGAGCGGCCGTCGCTTCGCGGCACCGGCCGTGGGCCACTCCGACGGCATCGCGATCGACGTCGACGGCCGCGTGTGGTCGTCGGCCGGCGACGGCGTGCACGTGTACGAGCGCGACGGCCGCGAGGCGGCCTTCATCGCCGTGCCTGAGGTCGTGTCGAATGTCTGCTTCGGCGGCGCCGACGGCGACGAGCTCTTCATCACGGCGACGACGAGCCTCTACCGCATCCGCACGGCGACCCGCGGGGCGGCGTAGCCCGCGTCACCCGTCCGGCAGCGGGGAGGCGCCCCGGCGCGAGAGGATGGCCACATGAAGTTCTGGATCGGCGGCTGGGGCCCTGCGCAGGGCGGGGAGTCCGAGGGCATCTCGCTCATCACGGCGGGGGAGGCGGAGTCGCCGCTCGCCGGAGGCATGCTCGCCGACCGCGGCCTGGCCGCGCGCGCCGAATCGGCGTCGTGGCTCGCCGCCCACCCGACCCGCGAGGTCTTCTACGCCGCACTCGAGGCGGACGGCCGGATCGCCGCGTTCGCGCGGACGGGGGAGGTCTCGCTCGCACCGCACGGCGACGCCGTCGAGGCGGGCGCAGCCGTGTGCCATCTCGCGGTCGCGGCCAACGGCTCGCACCTCATCGCGTCGTGCTGGGGCGATGGACGGGTCGTGCACGTCCCGCTGCGTCCGGATGGGACGCTCGCTGCGCCGGCGCTCGGCGCAGCGGCCGCCGACCCGTATGCCGCGGCACCCGAGCCCGACCTCGGCGCCGCGCTCGAGGGCGAGGGCACGGTGGACGTGAAGGATCTCCTGGCGCAGGGCGCCGAGCCGACCGACATCGCCGCCCTCCTCGCGGGCGAGCAGAGCGCGCAGCCGTCATGGGAGGGCGCGATGGACCTGCGCGCCCTCGTCGAGGGCGACGCCGACCCGAGCCGGATCGCCTCGATGCTCGCGGGGAACACGGAGGACGACGGTCTGGCAGGCCTCCTCGCCGCGCTCGGCCAGGGCGCGTCCGACCCGTTCGACGATCCCGCCGTGCGCGACCTCCTCGCGAAGCGCGACGACGACGGCGACCTCGAGACGCTTCTCCGAGACGCGCGCGCCGCAGATCGCGACGTGCAGGCGGGCGGCCGCGCGCCATCCGAGCCCCGGCCGTCCCGCGCGCATTCGGCGCTCTTCCTGCCCGGCGGGCTCGTCGCGACGACCGACCTCGGCTACGACCTCGTGCGCTTCTGGCGGCACTCGGGGCGCGGGCTCGCGCCGCACCACGAGGTCGTGCTCCCGTTCGGCACCGGGCCGCGGCACATGGTGCTGCACCCGAGCGGATACCTCTACGTGCTCACCGAGTTCTCGGGCGAGGTCTTCGTGCTCGGGCGCGATCGGGATGGCCGCTGGGCGCTGCGCGGCGGATCGCCGGCGTCGGGCGCATCGCTCGCCGGCGACACCGGCGCCGAGCTGGCGCGCTCGCGCGACGGCGAGTTCCTCTACGCGGGTCTGCGCGGCAGCGACACGATCGCCGTGCTGAGGGTGCGAGGCGACGGCGGCTCGCTCGATCAGGTCGCGCTCGTCGAGGCGGGCGTCGCGACGCCGCGACACCACTTCGTCGGGCGCGACGCGCTGCTCGTCGCGGGCCAGGGGTCGAGCGAGATCGTCTCGCTCCCGCTCGACACGCGCACGGGCGTGCCCTCCCGACCGCGGCACCGCCTGCCGCTGGCGACCCCGACGCACCTCCTGCCCACGCGCTGAGGGCCGGTACCCTCGATGGCATGAGCCTGAACGACGAGGAAGCCCGCGCCGAGCTGCTGCGCCTGCGCGCCAGCATCGACAACATCGACGCCGCGCTCGTCTACATGCTCGCCGAGCGCTTCCGCTGCACGCAGCAGGTCGGCCGCCTCAAGGCCGAGCACGCCCTCCCGGCGTCCGACCCGAAGCGCGAGGAGCAGCAGGTCGCGCGGCTGCGCGCACTCGCCGAGGCCGCGCACCTCGACCCCGAGTTCGCCGAGAAGTGGTTCAACTTCGTCGTCGCCGAGGTCATCCGCCACCACGAGGCCGCGGCCGAGGAGCGCCAGAGCTAGCGCGAGAGCGCCGTCTCGGTCGCGATGCGCGAGAGCTTCTCGGGGTTCCGCACGTAGTAGAGCCCCGTGACGAGCCCGTCCTCGACGCGCAGCGCCAGGGCTCCGTCGACCTCCCCGTCGACCGACAGCAGCAGCGCCGGCGTGCCGTTGAGGTCGGCGGGCGCCGAGGTCAGCACCCCGCCGTGCTTCGCCATGCCGCCCGTGAGCAGGCGGACGACGCGGTCGGCGCCCACGATCGGGCGCACCGCGGCCCGCTTCCGGCCGCCGCCGTCGGCGATCATGACGACGTCGGGCGCGAGCACGTCGAGCAGCGCCTGGAAGTCGCCGGCCTCGATCGCCCGCTGCATCGCCGCGACGGCGACGCGCGCCTCGCGCGTCGACACGGTCTGCCGGGGGCGACGGGCCTCCACGTGCGCCCGCGCGCGATGCGCGATCTGGCGGATGGCCGCGGGCGACTTGTCGAGCGACTCCGCGATCTCGGCGTAGTCGAACCCGAACGCCTCCCTCAGCACGAACACGGCCCGCTCGGTGGGTGCGAGCGTCTCGAGCACGACCATGAGCGCCATCGACACGCTCTCGGCGAGCTCGACGTCCTCGGCGACGTCGGGGGTCGTCCGCAGCGGCTCGGGCAGCCACTCGCCGACGTAGGTCTCCTTGCGGCGGCTCAGCGTCCGGATCTGATCGAGAGACAGGCGCGTGACGATCCGAACGAGGTACGCGCGCTCGTCGCGGACCTCGTCCCGGTCCACACCCGACCAGCGCAGCCAGGCCTCCTGCAGCACGTCCTCGGCGTCGGCGGCCGAGCCGAGCATCTCGTACGCGACGGTGAAGAGCAGGTTGCGGTGGCGGACTAACGCCTCGGTCGCGGCGGTGCTCATGCCGCGCTCGCCGCCGGGCGCTCGCCGCTCTCGCGGAGCCGGCCCCTGCCATCCGCCGCCGCGCGCACGCGCTCGGCGCGCCGGCCGTCCTTGACCGGCCAGCGATGCGTGCCGGGTCGGCGCGCCTCGGCCCTGATCTGCGAGATCGGGCTCTTGCACGCCTCCTCCTTGAGGAGCGCGCCGAGTCGGCCGGGCACGTGCAGCCGGATGGCGGTGTCGTCGAAGCGCGCGAACTGGAACACGCCGAAGCGGCGCCCGAGGCTCACGCACATCGCCGCGATGCCGCGGTCGAAGCCGGCGGGTGCGCCTCCCGCGATCCGCTGCAGCACCGTGTCGGCGGCGTGCGACCCGAGCGGCAGCGCGGCCTGGCAGCTCATCCGCAGCGGCACGCCCTGCGGCGACGCCGCGTCGCCGGTCGCGACGATGCGGTCGTCGTCGATGCTCGTGAGCGTCTCGTCGGCGAGCAGTCGGCCGTCCGCGTCGGTCGAGAGGCCGCTGCGGCGCGCGAGATCCGCGGCCGCGAAGCCCGCGGTCCAGATCGTGACCGCGCTCGGCGTCGAGCGCCCGTCGGCGAGCTCGACGGATGCGCGCGTGACGCGCACGGCGGTCGTCCCCTCGAGCAGCCGCACCCCGAGGCTCTCGAGACGGCGGCGGATGGTCCGGCGCGCGCTCTCGTGGCTGTGCGGGCTGAGAACGCGCCCGCACACGAGCGTCACGCGGCGGCCGAGCTCGGCGAGCTCCGCGGCGGTCTCGATGCCGAGCGGACCCGAGCCCACGACGACGAGGGGCGCGTCGACGGGAGCGCTCCCGAGTGCCGCGCGCACCCGCTCGGCCTCCTCGAGCGTCGCGAGCGGGAGCGCGTGCTCCGCGGCGCCGGGCACCTCGAGCGGCCCGCTCGTGCTGCCCACGGCGTAGACGAGGTAGTCGTACGCGAGCGGCTCGCCCTTCTCGAGCACGAACCGCCGGCGGGGCGCGTCGATCTCGGTCACGGTGTCGACGACGAGGCGGACGCGCTTCGCGAGCAGGTCGCCGAAGTCGACGACGGCGTCATCCGATCCGCCCACGAGCTGGTGGAGGCGCACCCGCTCGACGAAGCGATCGCGCGCGTTCACGAGCGTCACCGCCACGTCGTCGCGGCGCGTGAGGCGGTTCGCCGCCAGCACTCCCGCGTAGCCGCCGCCGATGACGACGACCTCGGTCCTGCGTCCCGTCACGTTCCCCATGATGCCTCCTCTGTCGAGCCTTCGACATGGAGACGCCGGCCGAGGCGGATGTGTGACAGGACGCGGCGATGGCCGCCTCCCTCGGGAAGCGGCCATCGCCATCCGCGGTCAGGCGGGCATCCGCCGCAGCGTCGCGTACGACCCGGCCGCGAGCACCGCGCCGAGCAGCAGGCCCCACAGCGACAGCCCGACGGCGCCGCTCTGGATGACCCAGGCCCCGACCTCGGGCCAGGCCTGCTGCCACGTGATGAGCGCGGCGACACCCACGAGCAGGAGCACCGAGGCGAGGATCGCGACCGTCAGCATGGCGGGCCCGAACCGCTTGTAGATCGTCGCGAACCAGAAGCCGACCGTGAAGAACAGCATGGTGAGCACGAAGAACGTGAAGCCGGCGCCGAGGGCGCCCGCCTCCCACACCCAGTCGAGGTACGCGAAGTAGCCGTTGATCCCGTATCCGCCGGTCGCCTGCTCGAAGAGGCCGATGGCGACGAACACCGCCGAGAGGCCGAGCGCGCTCACGGCCGCGGCGATCATCGAGCCGAGGAAGAACTCGCGCCGCGTGAGGCTCATCGCCTGCGAGAACGGGAAGGTGAGCGTCATGGCATACGCGCCCACCACCGCGAAGTACCACATCGGGGCCTGCGATCCGCCGCCGTACTTGGGGCCGTCGACGCCGGCGCCCTCGAGGATCAGGTACACGAGCAGGGTCACGAGCCACGCACCGCCGAGCACGATCAGCGGCACCCAGATGAAGGTCTGCGTGTTGATGAACTGCAGGCGCACGACCTTGAGCGTGCGGCCGTGCGGCGTGACGTGCTCGGGGGTCGAGAGGGCGGTCATCGGAGTGCTCCTTCCTGGGTGCCGGCGCCGGTGTGCGCGGAGGTGCGCTGCGTGCGCCGGACGATGAGCTGCTGCAGGGAGACGGGGGCGAGGTCGAGGCCCGCCGCCGCGAGTTCGGCCCGCTCGGCGTCGTCGATCGGGCCGAGGAAGGTGACCGAGGTCACGCGGCCGAGGCTCTCGCGGTGGATGACCTCCCGGCCGCGGATGGCCGCCTCCACGGCGGCGGCGTCGCCGACCACGTTGGTGGCCTGCGCGCGCGCGTCGTCGGTCGACTCGTCCATGATGATGCGGCCGTCGTCGATCACGAGCACGCGCTCGATGAGGTTCGCGACCTCGTCGATGAGGTGGCTCGAGAGGAGGATCGTCCGCGGGTGCTCGGCGTAGTCGGCGATCAGCCGGTCGTAGAAGATCTGCCGCGCGACCGCGTCGAGCCCGAGATAGGGCTCGTCGAAGAACGTGATCTCGGCGCGCGAGGCGAGCCCGATGATCACGCCCACGGCCGAGAGCTGACCGCGGGAGAGCTTCTTGATCGTGCGCTTGAGGGGCAGCTGGAAGTCGTCGACGAGGGCGTCGGCGAAGTCCTGATCCCAGTGCGGGAAGAACAGCCGCGCGGCGGCCAGCGCGTGACGCGGGGTCGCGTCGTCGGGGTACTTCTGGCTCTCCCGCACGAAGCACATGCGGCTGAGCACGTGCGCGTTCTCGTAGGGGCGCTCGCCGAAGACGCGCACCTCGCCGCTCGTGGCGAAGTTCTGGGCCGTGAGGATCGACATGGCGGTCGTCTTGCCGGCGCCGTTGCGGCCGAGGAAGCCGTAGATCGTGTCCTTCTCGATGTCGAAGCTGACATCGTCGAGGGCGAGCTTGTCCTTGTAGCGCTTGGTGAGGTTCCGGACCTCGATGACGGGGTTCATGGTGTCCTTCTCGATCACGAAGAGGCGGTCTGGGCGGCGTGCTCGCGCACGAGGTCGGCGACGTCGTCGGGCCCGAGCCCGAGCTTGCGGGCTTCGACGAGCAGGGGCTGCACGTAGCGGTCGGCGAACGCGCTGCGCCGCTCGCCGAGCAGCAGCTCGCGCGCCCCCGGGGAGACGAACATGCCGATGCCGCGGCGCTTGTAGAGAACTCCCTTGTCGACGAGCATGTTCACTCCCTTCGCGGCGGTCGCCGGGTTGATCCGGTAGAAGGCGGCGAGCTCGTTCGTGGACGGCGCCTGCGCCTCTTCGGCGAGGCTCCCGTCGACGATCGAGTCCTCGACCTGCTCGGCGATCTGCACGAACAGGGGCTTGCCTTCTTCGATCACGGCGACCTCCGGTTGGTCGGTTAGTTACTCGACTAATGAACCATGGAAGCGGGTGCGCGTCAACCCCCTCTTCGAGAGGGATCTCGGATGGCTGCGGTCAGCGTCGGGGAGCGCGCGCGACGGAGGCGCCCTCGCCGGGCGTGCAGGGGATGAGCGTCTGCGGCAGCGGGCGGTCGGGCTCGTTGATGCGCTCGATGATCGCGTCGACACCGAGTCGGCCCAGCTCGGCGGCGGGGGAGTCCATGTGGGTGAGGACGGGCTCGGCCATCGACGCCATGTGCGCCGATGTGCCGATCGAGATGATCGACAGGTCGTCGGGCACCCGCACGCCGTGCTGCGCGAGCCCGATGGCGAGCCCCGGCGCGGCATGCTCGTTCATGAGGATGATCGCGGTCGCATCGGGGTGGTGCTCCACGAGCTCGGCGGCGAGGAGGCGACCGGCCGCCGAGTTCTCCCCGCAGGTCAGCGTCGTCGCGGTGAGCCCCGACTGCGCCATGGTCTGGAGATACGACTCGCGGGCGCGGGCGACGCCTCCGTGCGCCACGAAGCGCTTCTCGGTCGCGCCGGAGATGTAGAGGATCGACGTGTGGCCGAGCGCGACGAGCTCCTCGATCGCGGTCTCGACCGAGGAGGCGAAGTCGACGTCGACCCAGGCCATCCCCTCCGGATCCTGCGTGCGCCCGATGAGGGCGAACGGCGTGCGTCCCTCCTTGAGGCGGTCGACTCGCCCGTCCTCGAGCTGGACCTCCATGAGGAGGACGCCGTCGACGAGGCCGCTCGCGGTGAGCTCGGTGATCTCCGCGGCCTCGTTGTGCGCGGGCCAGAGCACGAGCGTGTACCCGCGCTCGCGCGCGCGGTCAGCCGCGCTCGTGAAGAACGTCATGGCGGTTCCGCTGAGGTTCCGCTCGAAGGCCGGGTAGAGGAGCGCGATGATGTCGGTCCGCCCGCGGGCGAGGGCGCTGCCGGCGTGGTTCCGCGAGTAGCCGAGCTCGCGCATGGCCGCCTCGACGCGCTCGCGGGTGTGGGGGAGCACCTTCTTCGAGCCGTTCACGACGAAGGAGACCGTCGCGATCGACACGCCCGCGCGCTCCGCGACCTGCTGCATCGTGGCCATCCGATCATCCTCCTCTCCCGAGATCGAGCCGTGACAAACCGTGGGGTTGACAACTTACCGCTCCCGAACCCATACTCTTTCACACAGCATCTAAGCGCTTAACCGCCCGAAGGGGAAGCGCTGGATCCGCACCCGCCACCGCGTACGAAGGAGTATCGCCATGCGCACCAGGACCCGCGCTCTCACCGCCACCGCGGCCCTCGCCGCCGTCCCCCTCGCTCTTGCCGCGTGCAGCGGCGGAGGCGGCGGCGGCCAGGGCTCCGGCGACGCCGGCACGCTCACCGTGCTCGACTACTACAACAACGAGCCCGACAAGACCCTCGTGCAGGAGGCCCTCGACACGTGCGCCGCCGAGGTCGGCGTCGAGCTGGACCGCGAGACCGTCCCCGGCGCCGACCTCATCCAGACCGTGCTCCAGCGCTCGTCGTCGCGCACGCTGCCCGATGTGCTCATGCTCGACAACCCCGACGTGCAGGAGATCGCCGCGACCGGCGGACTCGCGCCGCTCAGCGACTTCGACGTCGACACCTCGGGCTTCGCGCAGGGGATCCTCGACGCCGCGACGTACGAGGGCGAGGTCTACGGCATCGGGCCTGCCGTCAACACGCTCGGCCTGTTCTACAACGTGACCGCGCTCGAGGAGGCCGGCATCGAGCCGCCGAAGACGTGGGACGAGCTCAAGGACGCCGCCGCCAAGCTCACGCAGGGCGACCAGTACGGCATCGCGTTCTCGGCCATCGCGAACTACGAGGGCAGCTGGCAGTTCCTGCCGTTCATGTGGACGAACGGCGGCGACGAGACCGACCTCACGAGCCCCGAGGTCGCCGAGGCGCTCCAGCTGTGGGTCGACCTCGTCGAGTCGGGATCCGCCTCGCCGAGCGTCGTCAACTGGAAGCAGGGCGACGTCAAGGACCAGTTCGTCGCGGGCAAGGCGGCGATGATGATCAACGGCCCGTGGCAGATCCCCGCGCTCGCCGAGACCGACGTCGAGTGGGACTCGGTGCAGGTGCCCGTGAACGAGGAGGGCCAGACGCCCGTGGCCCCGCTCGGCGGCGAGGTGTGGACCGTCCCGCAGACCGGCGACGAGGCGAAGCAGGCCAAGGCGGCCGAGTTCGTCGAGTGCATGTCGAGCCCCGACATCTCGATGTCGCTCGCCGAGAGCCGCTACCTCGTGCCGACGCGCACCGACCTCATCGACGCGTACGTCGAGCAGGTGCCCGAGATGGCGGCCTTCGCGGAGCAGATCAAGGACGCCCGCGCCCGCACGGGCAAGCTCGGCGAGGACTGGCCGGAGGCCGCCACCGTGATCTACGACGCGATCCAGCTCGCGATCACCGGCAAGGCGACGCCGGCCGAGGCCTTCGAGCAGGCCTCGCAGGGCTGATCCACCATCCGTCGTCCGGCCGGGCGCGCGAGCGCCCGGCCGGCCCGAGGAAGAGGACGCTGATGACCTCGATCCCGTCCACCGCGCGACGTCCGCGCCGACGGCTGCAGCGCGACGACTTCGTCAAGGCGCTCTTCGTGATCCCCGCGGGGGTCTACATCCTGCTGTACTTCGGCTATCCCATCGTCAAGAACCTCATGATGAGCTTCCAGGAGTACACGACCAAGACCTTCTTCACGGGCGAGGCGCCCTGGGTCGGCCTCCAGAACTACGTCACGGCGGTCACGAGCAACCTCTTCTGGCCGGCCATCGTCAACACCCTGCTGTTCACGCTCGGATCGCTCGCGGGCCAGTTCGTCATCGGCCTCGCGCTCGCCGTGTTCTTCCAGAAGCGCTTCCCGCTGAGCGGCTTCATGCGCGCGATGCTCCTGCTGCCCTGGCTGCTCCCGCTCATCGTCGCGAGCGCGACGTGGCGCTCGATCCTCGATCAGGACAGCGGCATCCTCAACCAGTTCCTCACGGCGATCGGGCTGAACGCCGTGCCGTGGCTCACGAGCCCCGACGTCGCGCTCATCGCGGTCATCCTCGTGAACATCTGGGTCGGCATCCCGTTCAACGTGACGCTGCTCTACGGAGGGCTGCAGGACATCCCGGGCGAGCTCTACGAGGCCGCGTCGCTCGACGGCGCCACGGGGTGGAAGGCGTTCTGGCACATCACGCTGCCGAACCTGCGCGCCGTCATCGGCGTCGTGCTCGTGCTCGGCGTCGTCTACACGCTCAAGGTGCTCGACGTGATCCTCGGCCTCACGGGCGGCGGGCCTGCGAACGCGACGCAGACGATCGCCATCCGCTCGTACCAGACCTCGTTCATCGACTTCGAGTTCGGCGTGGGCGCGGCCTTCAGCAACATCCTCATCCTCATCTCGCTCGTGTTCGCGTTCGTGTACCTGCGCGGCACCCGCAAGGCCGTGGACGAGTAAGGAGACGACCATGACCACCGCACTCATCACGGTCGACCCCCGTGCCGCTCGGCGGGCCGGCGGCCGGCGTCCGCTCGTCTACACCGCGCTCGGGCTGCTGTTCCTCGGCATCATGCTGTTCCCCGTCTACTGGATGGTGAACGCGTCGCTGCAGCCGTCCGGCAACACGCTTAACGCCGCGCTCATCCCGCTCGAGCCGAGCTTCGCCGGGTACGAGCGCGCGATCTCCGACCAGGGCCGCAACCTCCTCACGAGCCTCATCGTGTCGGTCGGCGCGGTCGTCGTGAGTCTCGGCATCGCGGCACCGGCGGCGTACGCGCTCGCGCAGTTCCGGTACCGCTGGATCAACATCGCGCTGCTCGTCATCCTCATCGCGCAGATGATCCCCGGCATCGTCATCGCCAACGCGCTCTACGCGGCGTACAACGACCTCGGGCTGCTCAACACCGTCGCGGGGCTCATCCTCGCCGACGCCTCGCACGCGATCCCGTTCGCGATCCTCGTGCTGCGCGCGTTCATGATGAACGTGCACCCCTCGATCATCGAGGCCGCGCGCGTGGATGGCGCCGGCCAGTTCCGCGCGTTCTGGTCGATCGTGCTGCCGGTCTCGAAGAACGCGCTCATCACGGCGGGCCTGTTCGCGTTCCTCTTCGCGTGGAGCGACTTCCTCTTCGCCCTGACGCTCACGACGACGCCCGACATCCGCCCGGTCACCCTCGGCATCTACCAGTACCTCGGCACGCAGGTGTCGAACTGGAGCGCCGTGATGGCGACGGCGGTGCTGTCGTCGCTGCCCGCGATCCTCCTCCTGCTGCTCGCGCAGCGCTACATCGCCGCCGGGGCGATGGGCGGCGCGGTCAAGTAAGCCTCCGGAACCTCTGAAAGGACACATCGATGACGAACAACCCGATCCGCGTGATCGTCTGGGGCGAGAACCGCCACGAGCAGGTGCAGCAGAACGTGCGCGACATCTACCCCGACGGCATGCACACGACGATCAAGGAGGGCATCGAGGAGAACCTCGGCGACCGCGTGTCGGTGCGCACCGTGACCCTCGACGACCCCGAGCACGGCCTCACCGAGGAGGTGCTCGCCGAGACCGACGTGCTCGTGTGGTGGGGGCACGCGGCCCACGGCGAGGTGGCGGACGAGGTCGTCGAGCGCGTGCATCAGCACGTCCTGGCGGGGATGGGCCTGCTCGTGCTTCACTCGGGGCACTGGTCGAAGATCTTCGGGAAGCTCATGGGCACGACGTGCACGCTGCGGTGGCGGTCGAAGGACGACCGCGAGATCGTGTGGACGGTCGACCCGACGCACCCGATCGCGCAGGGCGTGCCGCATCCGTTCATCATCCCCGCGCAGGAGATGTACGGGGAGTTCTTCGACGTGCCGGCCCCCGACGAGCTCGTGTTCCTCTCGACGTTCTCGGGCGGCGAGGTGTTCCGCAGCGGCATGACGTACCGCCGCGGCTACGGCAAGATCTTCTACTTCAGCCCGGGCGACCAGGACTACCCCGTGTACCACCAGGCCGAGGTGCGCAAGGTCATCGCGAACGGCGTCGCGTGGGCGCAGACTCTTCGTCCGGAGCGCTCGGTGCCGACGCTGCTGCGGTACGAGACCGAGGACTTCTACAACGGACGCGGCTACGAAGGGGCGATGCACAATTGACCGGACAATCGGATGGCCGCCTGCGCGTCGTGCAGGTCGGGGCCGGCGGGATGGGCCGGGCCTGGATCGGGGCGATCACCGCCTCGGATGAGACGGAGCTCGTCGGCCTCGTCGACCTCAACATGACGACCGCGCACGACGCGCTCGCCGACGCGGGCCTGACCGACGTCGCCGTGGGCACGTCGGCGGCCGAGGTCGCGCGCGCGGTCGGCGCCGACGTCGTCGTGAACGTCACGGTGCCCGTCGCCCACCTGCCCGTGAACGTCGAGGCGCTCGCCGCGGGCTACCCCGTGCTGTGCGAGAAGCCGGCGGCGCCGACCGTCTCGGACGCCCTCCGCCAGGCGGCCGCCGCCGAGGTGCACGGCCGCCTGCTCATGATCAGCCAGTCGCGCCGGTACTTCGACGGGCTGCGCGCCCTCAAGCGGCAGACCGAGCGGCTCGGCGAGATCGGCGCCGTGACGACCGACTTCTTCCGGGCACCGCACTTCGGCGGCTTCCGCGAGGAGATGGAGCACGTGCTCCTCGTCGACATGGCCATCCACCAGTTCGACGCCGCGCGGTATCTCATCGGCCGCGACCCGGTCGCGGTGTACGCCGAGGAGTACAATCCGAGCTGGAGCTGGTACCGCGGCGACGCGAACGCGGTCGCGGTCTTCGAGTTCGAGGGCGGGGCGCGCTACACCTACAGCGGGAGCTGGTGCGCGCCGGGCCTGGAGACCTCCTGGAACGGCCGGTGGCGCATCAGCGGCGAGGCCGGATCGGCCGAGTGGGATGGCGACGGCGCGCCGCGCGCGGAGATCGGCGTCGGGTCGGTGGAGCAGGAGCTCGACACGGCTCCCGAGCAGATCGAGGGCTCGCTCGCCGAGTTCGTGGCCGCCGTGCGCGCGGGGGAGACGCCCTCGACCGACGCCCGGTCGAACGTCGCGAGCCTCGCGATGGTGGAGGCGGCGGTGCGCTCGGCCTCGACGGGCCGCCGCGTGCGCATCGCGACGGTGATCGAGGAGGCGTACGAGGCCGCGCTCGTCGACGAGAAGGACGACGCGGTGCGCGAGGTCCTCGAGCGCTGGCGCGCCGAGGTGCTCCTTCCCCGTCGGTGAGCGATGTTTCGACGCGGTCGTTGAGCGCGAATTCGCCTTTCTCGGTCGTTGAGGGAGCTCGCCTTTCTCGGTCGTTGAGCGAGCGGAGCGAGTCGAAACGCCGCTGTGCCCGGCTCAGCCCGTCGGGGCCGTGATCTCGACGGGCTGACCGAGCCGCTCGAAGGTCTGCGTCACGGTTCCGGCGAAGCCGTGCACGGTGAGGGCGGCCTCGGCGCTCAGCGGCGTCGCATCGGACGCCAGGCGGAGGACGAACGTGTCGACGTCGACCTCGTTCCAGCGGAACGGCGCGGTGCTCGCGATGCGGTAGACGCCCGAGGCGGCCGGCTCTGCGGCCACCTCCCACGCGGGGCTCGCCGCGATGAGCTCGGCGATCGCCCGCGGATCCGAGAACGGGGCCGCGTACTCGGCGGCCTCGGCGGCGATCTGCTGGTCGCGGTCGTCGGATGACGCGTCGGCCTCGACGGCGCCGTCGCCGCGGTCGAGCCAGTGCGCGCCGTCGACGAACCAGAGGTCGAACGGGATGTCCGTGCCTCCCGTGCCGTCGAGGTGGAAGGCATAGTCGGGCTCGAAGGTGAAGTCCACCGTCCCGCGGAGCATCGGGCCGCTGAGGCTGATCCGCCCGGACCCCTGCGCGACGAGCACGTCCTGCACGCAGGCACCGAGGTCCGCGCCGTCGACGGTCGCGCCCGCCTCGATCCCCGCGCACGAGTCGGGTGCGGTCCATCCGCTCGGCGTGGGCGTCGGCGTGACCGTGGCCGGTGCCGTCTCCGTCGGCCTGGGCGCGGCGGTCTCCTCGGACGCCGTCTCGTCGGGCGGCGTCTGCGCCGCGCAGCCCGCGATCGCGGCGGCGAGAGCGAGAGCGGCGGCTGCGCGTGCGACCTTCATGGTCGGAGGATACTCGGCGCACTCGGGCGCAGACGCAGAGGCTCCTGGGTGCACGGCGGGCGGCCGGGCTCGCGCCCGACCGCCCGCCGTCCCTCCCCCCTCGGACGTCACTGCGCGGGCATGAGCACCGTGTCGACGAGGTAGACCGTCGCGTTGGCGGTCTGGACGCCGCCGCAGATGACGGTCGCGTCGTTCACCATGAGTGCGTCGCCCGATCCGGTCACCTCGAGGTCGGAGCCCTGAACGGTCGTGTGGGTGCCGGCGATCGCGTCGGGAGCGATCTGGCCGGGGACGACGTGGTAGGTGAGGATCGACGTCAGCAGGTCGGCGTCGGTGCTGAGCGTCTCGATCGTGGCCTCGTCGATCTGCGCGAACGCGTCGTCGACGGGGGCGAAGACCGTGAACTCGTCGCCGTTGAGCGTGTCGACGAGGTTCACGTCGGGGTTCAGCTCTCCCGACACGGCCGAGACGAGCGTCGTCAGCAGCGGGTTGTTCGACGCCGCGACCGCGACGGGGTCGGCGGACATCCCCTCGATCGAGCCCGCGCCATCCGGCACCGCCTCGGCGTAGTCGGCGCAGCCGGGCCCGACGAGGTTCGCGGCCGGGTCGGCCATCGTCTCGGGGCTCTCCTCGGGCGTCGTCTCCTCGGGCGCGGCCGACTCCTCGACCATGCCGGAATCGCCCGACGTCGGCTCCTCCTCCGTCGTGGTCGCGCCGCTGCTGCAGGCGGCGAGGCCGAAGACGGCGACGAGCGACAGGACGGCGGCGCCGGCGAACGTGGACTTCTTCGTGGACATGGCGTTCTCCTCTTCAAACGGTGGGTGCCCCGAGGGGCGGTGCCTCTCGGCTTTCACGACGTATTCGGGGTGGTCGGCGGATCGGATGGGTCGATCTCGAAATCGCGTCGGGATGGCCCGCGGACCGCCCCGTGACGGGGATGCGGCATGCTTGTGGGCATGGTGATCGACGGCGTCGAGGTGGGCGAGCACGCCGACGGACCCGTCGACCACGTCGCGGACCTCCTCGTGCGCATCGCGGACGGCGATCAGGGCGCCTTCGCGTCGCTCTACGACATGCTCTCGGGCCGGGTCTTCGGCCTCATCCTGCGGGTGCTCGTGGATCGCGCGCAGAGCGAGGAGGTGCTGCAGGAGGTCTTCCTGGAGATCTGGCAATCCGCCGCGCGCTTCTCTCCGAACAGAGGTCAGGGGAGGACATGGGTCCTCACCATCGCGCACGGCCGAGCGGTCGACCGCGTGCGATCCGCGCAGGCGAGCACCGACCGGGATGTTCGCGTGGGCTTCCGGGACCTCGGAGTGCCGTTCGACGGGGTCGCCGAGGATGTGGAGCTCCGGATGGAGGGACGACGCGTCGTCGAGGCGCTCCAGAGCCTGCCGGAGGCGCAGCGCGAGGCGCTCACCCTCGCGTACTACGGGGGATACTCGCAGAGCGAGATCGCGGCCATGACCGCGACGCCGCTCGGAACGGTGAAGACGAGGATGCGCGACGGGCTGTCGCGCCTGAGGACCTGGATGGGGGTGCCGGCATGACCGAGAAGGATCTCGACGAGCTGCTCGCCGGCCGCGCCCTCCACGCGCTGTCGCCCGAGGACGCCGCCCGGCTCGAGCAGGCGCTCGCCGCGGATCCCGCGCTGCGCGCCCGTGCGCAGCGCGACGAGGAGACCGCCGCGCTGCTCGCCGATGCGACGCCCGAGGTCGCGCCGCCCGCCGCCATCCGGGACCAGCTGCTCGCGCGGATCGCCGGGGCCGCGGCTCCCGCTGACGTAGCCCCCGAGCAGAGCGCCGACGCGCCTGCCGAGCCCGCGGCATCCGAGCCCGCGGCATCTGAGCCTGCGGGGCCCGCGCCATCCGGGCTGGCGCGCCCGAGCCGCCGCCGCTGGTTCGCGCTCGCGGCCTCCGTCGCGGTCGTCGCGGCGGTCGGCCTCTCCGCGCTCACGATCGGGCGCCTGCTCGATCGGCCCGACGCCGTCGTGGCCCTCGAGCAGATCGCGCAGGCCGAGGACGGACAGGTGCTCGAGGGCGAGCTGCCGGGCGGGGGCGCGATCGAGATGCACTGGTCGCACTCGGTCGGCGAGGTCGTGGTGCTCGCCGACGAGGCGCCGGCGCTCGACGAGGGCCGGCAGTACGAGCTCTGGCTTGTGCGCGGAGACGAGCCGATCCCGGCAGGGGTGTTCGATGGCGGCGTCGACGAGCCGCTCCTGCTCGACGGAGAGCTGGCGCCCGGCGACGTCGTCGCCGTCACGATCGAGCAGGAGGGCGGGTCGCCGACCGGCGTCCCGACGACCGAGCCGATCGCCGTGATGCCGACCGACTGAGTGACGCGACGGGAGCGGCGGACGGCCCGGGACCATCCGCCGCTCTCGTGCGTGCGGCTCAGCCGAACGTGAAGGAGTAGACCTCCACGCCCGGATCGACCGTCACCTCGATCTCGCCCTCGCCCGCGTCGCCGCTGCGCAGCTCGTATGAGCGCGGCGTGCCCGAGACCGCGATCTCCTCGGGCGCTCCGCCGTCGACGCGCGCGGTGATGCTCCCCTCGCCCGCGAGGACGATGCGCACCTCGCTCGCGGAGTAGGCGAGGCGGATGGTCGCGGGCGCCTCGGCCGGGGTCGCGAACTGGGTCTCGATGGTCCAGGTGCCCTCGAGCGCGAACGTGTCGCGGGGCTGGTCCTCAGGGAGGGCGAAGCGGGCCGTGCCGCCCGTGTACGGTGTGGCGCCCGCGTAGTTGACGTCCTTCGTCCAGCCGAGGAACGTCTCGGGCGTGCGATCGGGATCGACGGGGGTGCGGTCGTCGACGGCGGTCGGATCGGGGAGTGCGACCGCGGGGTCGGCATCGACGAGGAGCTCGCGGATCATCCGCTCGGTCGCGGCGTAGTTGCCCTCGCCGAACGAGATGTGCCGGACCGTCCCGTCGGCGTCGATGAGGTAGTGGGCCGGCCAGTACCGATTGCGGTAGTTCGTCCACGTCGCGAGGTCGTTGTCGAGGGCGACCGGGTAGGAGATGCCGAAGGCGTCGGCGCCCGCCTGCACGTTGGCCACGTCCTTCTCGAATGCGTACTCGGGCGAGTGCACGCCGATGACCCGCAGCCCGGCGTCGCGGTACGCCGCGTCCCACGCGACGACGTGCGGGATGCTGCGCTGGCAGTTGATGCACGAGTAGGCCCAGAAGTCGATGAGCACGACCTCGCCGCGGAGGCTCTCGAGGTCGACGGGCGCGCCGCCCGGGGTGTTCAGCCACTGCTCGATCCCGCGGATCGAGGGCGCCGTGCCGCAGGACTCGAGCTCGTCGGCTCCGTTGGTGCACTGATCGAGATCGCGGTTCTCGTCGGTGACGATGCCGCCCAGGTTGAGCGCGTCCTGCACGCCCTCATCCTCGGCGAGCTGCTGCTGAAGCGTCGAGGTGTAGTCGGGCACGAGCCGCTGGAGCGCGGCCGGGACATCGAGCACGAGACCCACCGCGAGGGCGAGCATCGCGATGCCGGCCGCGATCCGCAGTCCCCGCTCGCGGCGGCGGAAGGCGCGGATGCGCTCGATGACGCCGCGCCCCGCGAGCGCGAACAGCAGGAGCGGGATGGCCACGCCGACCGCGAACGCGATCGTCAGGACGACGGTCTCGGGGCCGATGCGGCCGGTCGACCCCGCGACGATGATCGCCGCGAGCACCGGGCCCGCGCAGGGCACGAAGACCGTGCCGAGCGCGAGCCCGACGGCGAACCCGTTGCGGCGGTTCGAGACCTCGCGCTGGGGCAGCCACGTGAACGGCTTCTCGAGGAGCCGCTCGAACGCGGGCACGAGCAGCCCGAGGCCGATCAGCGCGAGGAGCGCGATGCCGACCCAGCGGATGACACCCTGGGGCAGGCCGAGCGCGCCGAGCGCGAGGGATCCGAGCAGCGTCACGAGCGTGAAGCTCGTCATCAGGCCGAGGACGACGAGGTAGGGGCGCCAGCGTGAGACGCTGCCGTCGTCGGCGCCGCTCCGGGCGGACTGCGCCCCGCCCGTGAGGAAGATGACGGGCAGGACGGGGAGGATGCACGGCGAGATCCCCGTGATCAGTCCGCCGAGGAACCCGATGATGGCCAGTGACATGTGCGCTTCCCTTCTCCGCTGACTCCTCTTCGTGGCGGGAGGTCGAGCGGATTGGGGCGGGGCGGGACACAGTGCAGGAGATCTGCGAGCGCGCGCTGAGGGGAGCCGCGAGATTACGCACGATCTGGGCGCGGGCGGCCCGGTTTCTCCTGCGTTGTGTCCCGCTTCCAGCGGGGTCGGCTGTGCGTGTCCCGCTTCCGGCGGGTGTCGGTTGTGCGTGTCTCGCTTCCGGCGGGGTCAGCCGCGCAGGTCGCGGCGTGTGAGAGCGACCACGCTCCCCGCGAGGAGCAGCACGACACCGATCCACAGCGGCCAGAGGCCATCCGTCCATCCCTCGCGGAGCGGGCTCTCGTGATAGGCCCACGAGTACGGGGAGAGGGCGCGGAGCGCGTCGAAGTCGTCGTTCTGGTTGGCGACGCCGTTGAAGAGGAACGCCGCCGCCGCGACGAGTGCGCCCGCACCCGTCGCCCACGCGCGACGGCCGAAGAGGGAGCCGACGAGCAGCGCGACCCCGCCGCTGAAGAGCCACAGCCCGATCGCCGCGAGCGTCTGCGGGATGACGTTCTCGCGCGCGAGGTCGAGCTCGAACGGCGTGTTCACGGCGAGCAGCAGGCACCCCGAGTAGACGCCGAGCCACGCGAGCCGTGCGACGAGGGCGAGCACCTGGCCGGCGACGTAGCCCGTGCGTGAGATGCCGTGGGCGAGGTCGAGCTCGAGGCGACCCTGCTCCTCGGCGCCCGCGACCGCGGCGGAGCCCCAGCCGATCGCGGCGACCGTCGGCAGGACGAATCCGAGGATGCCGTAGAACGTCGCCTGCGCGTAGCCCGCGCCCGACGTGATCTGGTCGAAGCCGAGGGTGTTGACGAGCGAGGGCGGCAGGGTCTCGAGCATCTGCATCATCTGCCCGTCGATGCCGATGCTCGGGTAGAGCGAGAGGTAGAGCATCATCACGGCGGTGAGCGCGAGCGTCCAGACGAGGAGGCCGCGCCACGACTCGGCGAGCGTGCGGATGAACACGGGGATCATCGCGCGCCTCCCTCGTGCTGGACCGGCCCGGCGGAGGGCAGGTCTCCGGATGAGGCGGCTCCGGATGGCTGTCGCCGGCGGTCGCGTCGGAGGCGCGGCGGATCGGATGGTGCGGGTGCGGGCGGGGACGAGGGCGAGGATGGCGGCAGGTCCGCGGGCGAGGATGGCGGCGGGTCCGCGGGCGCGGATGAGGGCGGCGTCGCCTCCCGGCGGGGCGGGGCGGCTTCTGCGCCCGCTCCCTCGCCGTACAGCCGCAGCACGGATTCCTCGAGGTCGGGCTCCTCGAGGGTGAGGTCGACGACGCGGAACCGAGCGAGCGCCTTCACGATCGGGTCGACGTCGCCTTCGATCGTGACCGCCACGCGGACATGGCCCGTGCCATCCGTCACCTCGAGGTCATGCAGGGTCGTCTCCGCGCCGGTCCGGCCGAGCGCGTCGCGCACCGACGCGACCGGGGCGTCTGCGATGCCCGCCCGCATGCGGCGCACGGCGCCGAGGCGCAGCGAGGCGACGTCGCCCGCCGCGACGACGTGGCCCGCACTCAGGACGGCGACCTCATCGGCCGCCTGCTGGATCTCGCTCAGCACGTGCGAGCTCAGCAGGATCGTCTGCCCGCGGTCGCGCGCCTCGCGCACGAGCTGCAGGAACGCCCGCTGCACGAGGGGGTCGAGGCCGCTCGTCGGCTCGTCGAGGATGAGCAGCTCGGGCTCGTGCATGAACGCCTGCACGAGCCCGAGCTTCTGCTTGTTGCCCTTCGAGAGGGTGCGCACGCGGCGGTCGAGGTCGAGCCCGAGCCGGTCGGCCAGCTCATCGATCCGCCCGTCCGGCACGGGGCCGGAGACCTTCGCGTAGAAGTCGAGCATCCCGCGCCCGGTCGTGCGGCCATCCAGCCGCAGCTCGCCGGGGACGTAGCCGATGCGGCGGCGCAGCGCGGGGCCGCCGTGCTGCGGGTCCTCGCCGAGCACGCGGACCTCGCCTCCGGATGGTCGGATGACGTCGAGCAGGATGCGCAGCGTCGTCGTCTTGCCGGCGCCGTTCGGGCCGATGAGCCCGAACACGGTGCCCGGCTCGACCCGCAGGTCGAGGGAGTGCAGGGCCGTGTGCTGCCCGTACCGCTTGTGGAGCGCCTTCGTCTCGATCGCCGCCATGAGCCTCAACGTAGCGTCGTGCGGGCCGCAGCCAAAGGGTCGCGAGCGCGCGTCCGCTCAATGCCACACCACTGCGACCGCGATCTCGACGTGCGCGGGCTCGCGGTCGTCGTCGAGGTGGTGCCGCAGGAGGGCTCAGGCCTCGGGCGCCGGCGGGCGCAGGGGCGTCCGCTCGGGCTGCGCCGGGGTCTCCGGGGTCTCCGGGGTCTCTCGGGGCTTCGGCGTCGCTCGGGGGTTCGGGGTCGCGGCGGGGCGACCGGCCTCGAGTTCGGGGGCGACCTGCTTCTCGAGCACCTCGACCGCGTCGTCGGAGAGGACGATCAGCCCGTCGAGCTCCTCGCGCACGCGCTTGTACGCGATCTGGCGCTCGGCCGCTGTGGCCGACTGGTCGACCGCGGTGCGGAGGAGCTGCTGTGCGCGGTCGAGGCGTCGGCGCTCGTCCTCGGTGAAGCCGCTGTCGCGCACGCGTCGGGCATCCTGCTCGGCGATGTCGAACGCGACCTCGAAGTCGTGCACGGCGTCGCGGTACTCCGCGAGCGTCGCCGCATCGATCTTGACGTCCGCGGAGGCCGGGCGGAGGCCATCCGCCACCTTCTTCGCCCGCAGGAACGCGGCCGTCAGCGGCTGGCGGCCGTCGCTCATCGTCGGGAACGCGATGAGCTTCGCGACGTCGAGCTCGTAGTCGAGCCAGCGGTGCATGACCTCGTCGTGCGTCGCCATGAGGCGCGCGAGCCTGGCCTGCCGGCTCGCCGCGTCGTCGGCCTCGATGTCTTCGGCGGGGCCATCCTGCGCCTTCGACGCCTTAAGCTGCGCCCGCGCCTGCATCTCGACCGCGCGGGCTTCGCTCTGTGCCTTCAGGAGTTCGAGCCGACGCTTGTGGCGGAGCTTGGATTGCTTCGACCACCAGCTGGCGGCGCTGCTCACTCCGGCGACGATGGGGCCGCCGAAGATGAACCACAGCCACCAGTTGTTGCCGATGAACTCCAAGAATCCCACGGGGCCATGCTAGGCGCGGGGCTCCCTCGTGGGGAGCGGCCCTCGAGCCCCGAGCCTCCGGGGGACATGCCCAAGAGGCGTCGGGTCAGAGGGCGAGCGAGCGTCGGCGCTGGAGGGTCCAGACGACCAGCGCGAACGCGAGGATGGCCGCGGCGGCGACCATGACGAGCGGCCACCCGCCGAGATCCCACAGTGCGACCGCGAGCGTCGAGCCGACCGAGCCGCCGAGGAAGTTGCCGACCACGAACACCGTGTTCAGCCGGCTGCGCGCCGACGGATCGATGGCGAGCATGCGGGTCTGGGTGAGGACCATGACCGACTGCACGCCGATCGAGTACAGGGCGATCGACGCCGTCACCGCGACGAGCGAGTGCGGCGCGACACCCGACACGGCGAAGGCGAGGATGGCCAGCACGAGACCCGCGCCGATCGCCGGCACCCCGAGTCCGCGGTCGTAGAGGCGCCCCACGAGCTGCGCTGCGACTGCGCCGCCGATCCCGACGAGGTTGACGAGGCCGATCTGGGTCGCGGAGAAGCCGAAGGGCTCGGCCGAGAGGAGGAGGGTGAGCGCGGTCCAGAAGAGCGTGAAGCTCGCCATCGCCGCCGCTCCGATGAGCCCCACCGACCGCGCGGTCGCGCTCACGAGGTGCGTGCGCAGCACCGATGCCAGGAGCGCGGGGTACGACACCCGCGCTCGCGGCTCGAGCCGGGGCAGCGAGCGCCACATGACGAACGCGAGCACGACCATGACGAGTGCGATGAGGGCGTAGAGCGCGCGCCATCCGATGAGGTCGGTCGCGATGCCGCTCACGGCGCGCGCGATCATGATGCCGAGCAGCAGCCCCGAGGCGACGGTGCCGAGCACGCGCCCTCGCTGCGCGTCCGTCGCGAGGTCGCCTGCGAGCGGCGCGAGGAACTGCCCCGACACCGTGCTCACGCCCACGAGCCCGAGCGTCGCGAGCAGGATCGGGAAGGTCGGCGCGAGGGCACTCAAGCCGAGCATGGCCGCGGCGAGCAGCATGAAGAGCGGGATGGCGCGCCGGCGGTCGACGACGTCGCCGAGCGGGACGAGGAAGAACACGCCGACGGCGTAGCCGAGCTGTGTGACCGTGATGATGAGGCCCGCGGTGCTCGCGGAGACGCCGACGTCCGCGCCGATCGCGTCGAGGATCGGCTGCGCCCAGTAGAGGTTGCCGACGGCGGCGCCCGCCGCGACGGCGAACAGGAGCGTCGCGCCCGCGGACATCCCGCGGGGGCTGGCTGACTCGGTCATGGTGCCTTCTTCACTAAATCCAACGTTCACGTTGGAAATCACTGTAGTACCGTGGAGGGCAATAAGCAACGCTGGCGTTGGAAATGGGGAAGCGGATGGCCTGGGACGTCGAGGGCACGAAGCGCAAGATCATCGAGGCGGCGACGGAGGAGTTCGTCGCGCACGGCCAGCACGGCACGACGATCGAGCGGATCGCGAAGCGCGCGGGCGTGAACAAGGAGCGGGTCTACAACTACTTCGGCGGCAAGCCCGAGCTGTTCGCGCTCGTGCTTCGCGAGAAGGTCGCGGAGGGGGCGGTGTCGGTTCCGTACGTCGCCACGGGCATCGACGATGTCGGCGGATTCGAGTCGCGACTGGTCGACTTCAATCAGGCGCATCCCGAGCTCATCCGCCTGCTCGCGTGGGAGGCGCTGGCCTACACCGACGCCGTGCCGGATGAGGAGAAGCGCGTCGAGCGGTACGCGCGCCGCACCGATGAGATCCGGGTGGCGCAGGACGCAGGCGCGCTCACGACCTCCCTCGATGCCGACATGCTGCACGTGCTCCTGCTCGCGCTCGCGGGATACGGCGCCCTGGTGCCGCAGGTGGTCCGGATGATCACGGGCGTCGGGACCGACGACGAGCGCTATCGCGCGGCGGTCGTCGAGGCCGCGCGTCGCCTCGCGGCCCCGTGACGCGGGGGGCGATCACGGGTCACCCGCGCAGCGCCTCCACGGCGAGCTCGCCGAGGCGGGCATCGCGGGTCTCCTCGTGCGCGGTGATCGTGAAGACCGCGTTCCGCGTCGGGTCGATGATCGCGTACTGGCCGTAGCGTCCGTCGAGTCGCCAGGTGCCATCCGGCCCGCCCCAGGCCGCGAGTCCGTACCGCGCGGATGGCTCGGGCGCTCCGGTGTCGACCCAATCGGAGTGCATCGCGTCGATCCACTCCGCGGAGACGAGCTGCCGGCCATCCCACGCTCCGCGGTCTCGGAGGAGCCGCCCGATGCGCGCGACCTCCTCGGTGCGGAGCTGGAGACCGCTGCCGCCGACGATCCATCCGGCAGGGCAGCGATGCCACTGGGGGTTGTGGATGCCGAGCGGATCGAACAGGCGCGGCAGGAGCCAGTCGCGCACATCGCCGACGACCGCGCCGAGCACGCGCATCGCGACGTACGTGCTGGCGGTGGAGTACTGGAAGACGCGGCCGCGGGATGGCCGGCGCAGCATCTCCTGCGCGAGGTCGGGCCAGGGCACGGGGTCGAGCGCGAACCACTCGAAGTCGATGCCGCTCGTCATGGTGAGGAGGTGTCGGAGGGTCACCTCCTCGACGCCCTCGCCGAGGCGCATGCCGGGGAGGGAGGAGTGGATGGGCTCATCCAGGCTCACGAGGCCCTCGTCGATCGCGATGCCGACCGCGAGGGCCGAGACGCCCTTGGAGATCGAGTAGACGTTCTCGCGGTCGTCGCTGCGCCACCGGTGCTCGGCGGTGTCGTCGTCGATGAGCACATGCGCGCCGTAGACACCGAGATTCTCTGCATCGACGGCCCGGACGAATCGGTCGAGGATGGCCTGTGCCGACGTCATCGGTTCAGTCTGCCAGGCGCCTGCGGGGTTCCGTCGAGGGCCCGTGCGGCGCACTGTCCCGCGCCGTGGCAGGTCTGCATGTCTCGGTTGCCGTGGGTAAGCGGGGCGCAAAGCCGCGGCGGGTGAGACATCGGTCAGGGGGTGGCGGAGCGGGTGGACCCGTTGAGCCCGGCTGACCCGGGGGAACCGGCGCCGTGGGGCGTCTGCATGTCTCGATTGCCGCGGGTAAGCGGGGTGGAAACCCGCGGCGAGTGAGACATGGGTCAGGGGATGGACCCGTCGAGCGCCTCGACGGCCAGCTCGGCCAGACGGTGGTCGCGGGACTCCTCGTGCGCGGTGATCGTCTGGACGGCGTCGCGTCGCTCGTGCACGATGACGTACTGGCCGTAGCGTCCGTCGAGGCGCCAGGCGTCACCGGGGCCCTCCCACACGGCTATGCCGTATCGGGCATATGGGGGCTCTCCGACGTCGACCCAGGCGCCGTGCATCGCGTCGATCCACTCGGCGGAGACGAGCTGCTGGCCATCCCACGCTCCGCGGTCGCGAAGGAGTCTCCCGATTCGGGCGAGTTCAGATGTGCGGAGCTCGAGTCCCGAGCCGCCGACGATCCATCCGAGCGGGCACCGATGCCACTGCGGATTGTGGATGCCGAGCGGATCGAACAGCCGCGGCAGCAGCCAGTCGCGGACGTCGCCGACGCGGGCGCCGAGAACCCGCATCGCGACATACGTGCTCGCGTCGGAGTACTGGAAGACGCGCCCGCGGGATGGCCGACGCAGCATCTCCTGAGCGAGGTCGTCCCAGCGGACCGGCTCGTCGCCGAACCACGCGAAGTCGATGCCGCTCGTCATCGTGAGCAGGTGCCGGAGGGTGACCTCCTCGGCACCCGCGCCGAACTCCAGCTCGGGGAGGTACGAGCGGATGGGCTCATCCAGGCTCACGAGGCCCTCGTCGATCGCGATGCCGACCGCGAGGGCCGAGACGCCCTTGGAGATCGAGTAGACGTTCTCGCGGTCGTCGCTGCGCCACCGGTGCTCGGCGGTGTCGTCGTCGATGAGCACGTGCGCGCCGTAGGCACCCAGATTCTCTGCATCGACGGCTCGGACGAATCGGTCGAGGATGGCCTGTGCCGACGTCATCGGTTCAGTCTGCCAGGCGCCTGCGGGGTTCCGTCGAGGGCCCGTGCGGCGCACTGCCTCGCGCCGTGTCTGCATGTCTCGGTTGCCGTGGGTAAGCGGGGCGGAAACCGGCGGCGAGTGAGACATGGGTCGTCCGTCGACCGCCGCGGCGGAGACGCAGGAGTGAGACACCCACAGGAGGGTCACCGCAAAAGCGCCGCGACCGCCTTCGCCGCCATCTCGTCCGCGCCGAAGTGATCGTCGGCCGTGATCGTCACGACGGCATCGTCGAGGAAGATGAGCAGCTGACCATACGCCCCGTGAAGCCGCCACGCCTCGCCGGGCCCGCCCCAGCCGGCGAGGGCGTAGCGCTCGTACCCCGGATTCGCGTCGCGCTCGATCCAGTCGCCGTGCATCGCGTCGATCCATCCGCGCGAGACGAGCTGTCGGCCATCCCACCGCCCGCCATCGCGGATGAGGCGACCGATCCGGGCGAACTCGTCGAGCGTGAGTGAGAGGCCGCCGCCCGCGACGATGCACCCGTTCGGGCAGCGCTCCCACGCCGAGCCGACGATGCCGAGCGGCGCGAACAGCCGCGGCTCGAGCCATCCGTGCACGTCGCCGACGACCGCGCCCAGCGCCCGCATGGCCGTGTACGTGCTCGCGTTCGAGTACTGGAAGACGCGGCCCCGCGACGGGCGCCCGAGGAACTCCCGCGCCAGATCGGGCCAGTCGGTCATCATCGTCTCCGACCACGGGAAGTCGATGCCGCTCGTCATCGTCAGCAGGTGCCGCGTCGTGACGGCGTCGACGCCCTCGCCGAGCGCGATGCCGGGAAGGTACGCCGTGAGAGGGGCGTCGAGATCGAACAGGCCCTCGTCGGAGGCGATGCCCGCCGCGATCACGCACACGCCTTTCGCGGCGGAGTGGATGTCGCGGCGGATGTCCTCGGCCCAGAGGTGCGCGGCCGCGTCGTCGCCGATGCGGACGTGCACGCCGTGGGCGACGAAGCCCTGCTCCTCGGCGTTGCGGACGATGCGGTCGAGAACGGTCTGCGCGCGGGCCACGTCCTCAGTCTCCCAGGGTCGGCGTCACCCCCCCCCGTCGGCATGTCTCACTTGCGCAGGCTCTGACCGCGTTTTGGGGTGAAGAAGTGAGACATGCAGATCGGGGCTCGACGGACGGCCGGGGCGGCCGGACGCCGGGACGGATGGCCCCGCCCCGGCGCCCCGGCGGACGCCCCCGCGCGTCACGCCAGCGACTGCGCGCCGATCACCGACAGCAGGCGCAGCTTCTCGGCGCTCTCCGAGCCCGGCGTCGCGGTGTACACGAGCAGGCAGTGCGACTGCTCCGGGTCGATGAGCCGCTGGCACTGCAGCTCGAGGGCGCCGACCTCCGGATGGACGAAGTGCTTCACGTCGCGCGGCCGGATGCCGATCTCGTGGCGCTCCCACAGCTCGCGGAACTCCGCGCTCTCGGCCAGGAGCAGCTCGGCGTACCGCGCCGCCCGCGACGACGGACCGCGCAGCGTGGCGAGCTCGCGCAGCCCCGACACGTACATCCGCGACAGGAATGCGTGCTCGTCGGGGGCGTAGAGCCGCCGAGCGTCGGGATCCGCGAACCACCGGTACCCGATGCTCCGGAACGGGCCTTCGTGCGCCGTGAGATCTCCCGTGAGCGCGACGCCGGCGGGCGTCTGCCGCAGGGTCTCGCCGAGCTCCGTGACGATCTCGGCGGGGGTGTCCGTCAGGCGATCGAGGATGCGGATGAGCCCGGGGCTGACGTGCTCGGATGACCCGCGATCGGGCGGCTGCTGCCCCGCGAGCCGGAACAGGTGGTCGCGCTCCGCGAGCGAGAGGCGCAGCCCCTGCGCGATCGCGGCGAGCATCTGAGCGGATGGCTGCGGCCCGCGCTCGCGTTCGAGACGCGCGTAGTAGTCGGTCGACATGTGGCAGAGCGCGGCGACCTCCTCGCGGCGCAGCCCGGCCGTGCGGCGTCGGCTTCCGCGGGCGAGGCCCACGTCCTCGGGCTGGAGTGCCTCGCGGCGCCGCCGCAGGAACTCCGCGAGCGCGGGTCGGTCGATCGTGGTCACGTCCCCATCTCACACGACCCGGGCCCCGCGTGCCACGGATCGCGGATCCCCCTCTCGCGAGGGGCGGATCGGCAGTCCCTGGATGCGCCTGCCGCACCCGACGAGCATCGATGCGACAGCCATCCGAGCCGAGGAGCACGCCGATGCCACGCCATCCGATCGACATCACCATCCCCGACCTGCGCGGCAAGCGCGCGATCGTCACGGGCGCGAGCGACGGCATGGGACTCGTCATCGCCGAGCGCCTCGCCGCGGCTGGCGCCGAGGTCGTGATGCCCGTCCGCAACGCGGCGAAGGGCGAGGCCGCGACCGCGGCCATCCGCTCGCGCCGCCCCGACGCGCGGCTCGTGCTGCGCGCGCTCGACCTGTCGTCGCTCGACTCCGTCGCGGCGCTCGGCGACACGCTCCTCGAGGAGGGCCGCCCCGTGCACCTCCTCGTGAACAACGCCGGGGTGATGACGCCGCCATCCAGGCAGACGACGGCGGATGGCTTCGAGCTGCAGTTCGGGACGAATCACCTCGGGCACGTGGCGCTCGTCGCGCGGATCCTGCCGCTGCTGCGCGCGGGGCGGGCGCGGGTCACGTCGCAGGTGAGCATCGCGGCGCGGCGCGGACGGATCAACTGGGACGACCTGCAGTGGGAGCGCCGCTATGACGGGCAGCGCGCGTACAGCCAGTCGAAGATCGCCTTCGGGCTGTTCGGCCTCGAGCTCGAGCGCCGCAGCCGCGCGCACGGGTGGGGCATCACGAGCAACCTGTCGCATCCGGGGGTGGCTCCGACGAGTCTGCTCGCCGCGCGACCCGAGATCGGGCGCAGCGGCGACACGACGGGAGTGCGGATCATCCGCTGGCTGTCGGCGCGGGGCATCCTTCTCGGCACGCTGGAGAGCGCGGGGCTCCCGGCGCTCATGGCGGCGACGGACCCGACGGCGAACCCCGGTGCGCTCTATGGCCCGAGCGGGCTCGGCCACCTCGGGGGAGCTCCCGCCGAGCACGCGCTGTACCGTCCGCTGCGCAGCGCCGAGGACGCCCGCCGCGTGTGGGAGGTGTCGGAGCAGCTGACCGGCGTGCGCTTCGGGGCGTAGGCGCTCAACGGCATGTCTCGCTTATGCACCCTTCCGCTGCCGTTTGGGGTGAAGAAGTGAGACATGCGGGCGGGGGCTCAGCGCCCGAAGAAGTCGCCGAGCCCGAACTCCGACGCGAGGTCGCCCAGACCGCTGCCGGCCTCCGAGACCTGGTCGCCGAGGCCCTGCGTGAACGCGCCGGCCTCCGAGACGAAGCCGCCGGCGCCCTCGGCGATCGCCGACACGTCGACACCTTCTGCGAGGGCGTCGAAGTCGACGCCGGCCCCGAGAGCGTGGCCGATGATCTCCGAGCCGATGCTCGTGAGGATGGCCCCGCCCGCGACCGCCGCGAGGATTCCGCCGACCGCGAGGCCGCCCGCGACGGCGCCGCCGGCGATGCCGACCGTCCGCGTGCGGGCGAGGAGCCCGCGGAGTCGGCCCGGTTGCGACGCCTCCGCACGGGCGGCGACCCGGGCGAGCTCGGGAGCATCGTACGAGCGCGGGTGCTCGTACGGAGGCAGCTCCGACCGCATCCGCTCGGCGACCTGCGCGCGCTGCTCGGGCGTGAGCCGCGCGAAGGCCTCGCGGTGCACCTGCTCGATCTGATCGGGGCGCGCGGTCTGCAGGAGGTAGTCGTAGCGGGCGATCGCGGCGCGGTCCTGCGCGGATCCGGATGGCGCGGTGCGCGCCGAGCGCGACGCCGACGGATGCGAGGCGGGGTACGGAGGAGGGGTGAGCCCAGTCGAGCGCCGGGCGTCCGGCGCCGGGTCTTGGCGGTGGGCCGGCTGATGGCTCGCCGACCGCTCGTCCCCGAGGAGCGAGTCGACGGCGCCGCGCGCCTTGGCCATCCAGTCGGTGCTCGACGAGCCGCGCTGCGACGAGGACGAGGAGGAGCTCGCGTCCATGGCCTTCTTCGCGAGCTTGATGAACTGGTTGAGCTTGCTCATAGGGTCCTTCCGGAAGGGTCGGCGCAGCCGACGTCTGCCAAAGTCTCCTTCGCTCCGGATGCGGAGCCGGCCGCCCGGGACTCGATGGCGAGTCCGTACTGACGGGTCGACCGCGGTGGAAGTACTCCCTCTGTGCGACCGAAGCTATCCGCCGACCTTATGCGCGGGGTGTGAGCGGCTCGCCGCCCCTCGCATGTCTCGCTTATGCAGGCCAAACCACCCCGGAAGCCTGACCGAGTGAGACATGCCGGGAGAAGAAGCCCGGCGAGTGAGACATGCCGGAGGGAGGACGCCCCCACAACGACACAGCGGCCATCCGAGGAGATCCGGATGGCCGCTGCGCGTCGAAGACGATGGCTTACGGGAAGAGCAGCGCGAACAGCGCGGAGCCGCCGCCCGTCGCGATGAGCGCGACGATGGCGATCCACGCCGTGATGCGGATGCGTCGCGTGCGCTGCGTCGAGTACGCGGCGAACTCGTCGTCCTCTTCCGGAGTCGTCATCAGGCGGTGGGCTCGACCACGGTCGGGCCGAAGTGCTTCGGCAGCGTCGAGGTCGACAGCTCGCGGAGCTCGGCGGCCGACACGGTGAAGACGTCCTGCACCTCGAGGTCGGCGACGGTGTCGGTGACGCCGATGCGGAGCACGGGGTAGCCGCGGCCCTCGCAGAGTCCGCGGAACTTCACGTCCTCCTCGCGGGGCACCGTCACGATGACGCGGCCCGTCGATTCGCTGAACAGGGCGGTCGCGGCGTCGACGCCGTCGCGCTCCATGATCTCGGTGAGCCAGACGCGCGCGCCCACGCCGAAGCGCAGCACGCCCTCGGCGAGGGCCTGGCCGAGGCCGCCCTCCGAGAGGTCGTGCGCCGACGAGATGAGCCACTCGTCGCGTGCGGCGGCGATGAGGCCCGCGAGGCGCTTCTCGCCTTCGAGGTCGACGGCCGGCGGGCGTCCGCCGAGGTGGCCGTGCACGACGTCGGCCCAGGCCGAGCCGTCGAGCTCCTCGCGCGTGATGCCGAGGAGGTAGATGTTCTCGCCCGCGTCCTGCCATCCGCTCGGGATGCGGCGCGCGACGTCGTCGATGATGCCGAGCACGCCGACGACGGGGGTCGGGTGGATCGGGGTGTCGCCGGTCTGGTTGTAGAACGAGACGTTGCCGCCCGTGACCGGAACGCCGAGGGCGAGGCACGCGTCAGACAGGCCGTCGACGGCCTGCGAGAACTGCCACATGACCTCTGGGTTCTCGGGCGAGCCGAAGTTCAGGCAGTCGGTGACGGCCGTCGGCGTCGCGCCCGTGACGGCGACGTTGCGGTACGCCTCGGCGAGGGCGAGCTGCGCGCCCGCGTACGGGTCGAGCTGGCAGTACCGGCCGTTGGCGTCGGTCGCGATCGAGAAGCCGAGGCCCGACTCCTCGTCGACGCGGATCATGCCGGCGTCGTCGGGGAACGACAGGGCCGTGTTGCCGAGCACGTAGTAGTCGTACTGGTTCGTGATCCACGAGGTGTCGGCGAGGTTCGGGCTCGCGACGAGCCGGGTGAACTGCTCGCGGATGGCCTCGGGCTCGGTCGGGCGGGCGAGGGCCGACGCCGAGTCCTCCTGGAGGGCGTCGATCCACGTCGGGTAGGCGACGGGGCGCTCGTAGACGGGGCCGTCGACCGCGACGGTCGAGGGGTCGACGTCGACGATCGTCTCGCCGTCCCACGTGATGACGAGTCGGCCATCCCCGGTGACCTCGCCGAGAACGCTCGTCTCGACATCCCACTTCGAGGTGACGGCGAGGAAGGCGTCGAGCTTCTCGGGAGCGACGATCGCCATCATGCGCTCCTGCGACTCGCTCATGAGGATCTCCTCGGGCGTGAGCGAGGGGTCGCGCAGCAGCACGTTCGTGAGCTCGACCTTCATGCCCGAGCCGCCGTTCGCGGCCAGCTCGCTCGTCGCGCACGAGATGCCCGCGGCGCCGAGGTCCTGGATGGCCTCGACGAGGTCGCCCTTGTAGAGCTCGAGGCAGCACTCGATGAGCACCTTCTCGGCGAAGGGGTCGCCGACCTGCACCGCGGGGCGCTTGGTCGGGCCGCCGTCGGCGAAGGTGTCCGACGCGAGGATCGAGGCGCCGCCGATGCCGTCGCCGCCCGTGCGCGCGCCGAAGAGCACGACCTTGTTGCCGGCTCCGGTCGCGTTCGCGAGGCGGATGTCCTCATGGCGCATGACGCCGACCGCGAGCGCGTTGACGAGGGGGTTGGCCTGGTAGACGGAGTCGAAGACCGTCTCGCCGCCGATGTTCGGCAGGCCGAGGCAGTTGCCGTACGACGAGATGCCCGAGACGACGCCGTGCACGACGCGCGCGGTGTCGGGGTGGTCGATCGCGCCGAAGCGCAGCTGGTCCATGACGGCGACCGGTCGCGCGCCCATCGAGATGATGTCGCGGACGATGCCGCCGACACCGGTCGCGGCGCCCTGGAACGGCTCGATGTACGACGGGTGGTTGTGCGACTCGACCTTGAAGGTCACCGCCCAGCCCTCGCCGACGTCGACGACGCCCGCGTTCTGACCCATGCCGACCATGAGGCGCTCGCGCATCTCGTCGCTGACCTTCTGGCCGAAGCGGCGCAGGTAGATCTTCGAGCTCTTGTAGGAGCAGTGCTCGCTCCACATCACGGAGTACATGGCCAGCTCGCCCGACGTGGGGCGGCGGCCGAGGATGGCCTTGATCTGCTCGTATTCGTCGGGCTTCAGGCCCAGCGCGTCGTACGGCTGCTCCTTCTCGGGAGTGGCCACGGCGTTCTCGACGGTGTCGGCGACGTGGGCGTGCGGGGCAGCGGATGATGCGGGCGTGGTCACGCGGAAGCTCCTGAGGGGCGAGGGGGAGCGGACGAGGAGAGTCTACCGGGCGGGGCGTGGCGCGGTTGAGAGGGGGGGATGGCGGAGGCGGTTCGGACTTCCGGGGCCGGCTTGTCACTGCCTCGCTGATATGTCAGAGCTCAGAGCTACGGTGCGGAAACGAGTCGAAACGGCTCATGCACCGAGAGGAGAATCATGCGAGTGTCCCCTTACCACTCAATCAATCAGGCGGACCCCGACGTCCACCACGTCCATAGCGACTGTCCGACGGGGCAGCAGATCCCGGCTTACAACAAGCGGTCCGGGACGAATGGGTGGCCGCTCTGCAAGCAGTGCCGAGACAAGTAGAGCCAAAGCGGGGTGCGCGACACGGCGCACCCCGCTGCCTGCTAATTTCGGCGCATGCCCAGTGACACCGTGATCGCCGAGCTCCGCGCGTTCGTCCGCGAGCGGGACTGGGCTCAGTTCCACACGACCGAGAACCTCGCGAAGAGCATCGCCATCGAGGCGGCGGAGCTGCTCGAGTGCTTCCAGTGGAACGCCGACGGTAACCCGGCCGACATCCGCGACGAGCTCGCCGATGTCCTCACGTACTGTCTTCTTCTCGCGGACAAGCTCGGCGTCGACGCTGACGAGATCGTTCTGAGCAAGCTCGCGAAGACGCGGGAGAAGTACCCGGTGGAGCGTGCGAAGGGGCGGAGCACGAAATATGACGCCCTCTAGGATCGAGCGCCTCCCGTTCGATGGGGAGGAGATCCGCAGCTGGGGGCGGCGAGATCGCGCGCATACGGATTGGCCGGTCGTCTACGTTCTCGACGGCGACCAGCGGCAGGCGCGTCCGGCGGTCTACGTCGGCGAGACCCTGAACGCCGCGGCGCGGATGAAGCAGCACCTCGCGAACGCGAGCAAGCGGGAGGCCGGACTCACGACCATCCGCGTCGTCATCGACGATCGATTCAACAAGTCCGTGTGCCTCGATCTCGAGTCGCATCTGATCCGCTGGCTCGCGGGCGACGGCCGGTTCACGGTTCTCAACGGGAATGAGGGCATCACCGACGCGGCGTATTTCGACAGGGACCTGTATCGCGAATCTTTCCGCGACATCTTCGAGCAGCTGCGTGCCGATGGGGTCTTCGAGCGCTCGATCCCGCAGATCGAGAACAGCGACCTCTTCAAGCTGTCGCCCTTCAAGGCCCTGACGAATGATCAAGCTGCGGCTGTCGAGGACATCCTCGACGGGCTCTTCGCCGACCTCGAGACGGGTGTCGATTCGACCGCCGTGGTTCAGGGCCAGCCCGGCACCGGCAAGACCATCGTCGCGATCTTCCTCATGAAGCTGATCGCCGACATCCGCGATCACGACGAGAACGACGAGGTGCAGCCTGACTCGATCTTCGCGGATCTGTTCGTCCCGGAGCATCGAGCCCGGTTGCAGGACTTCCGGATGGCGCTGGTGGTTCCGCAGCAGTCGCTTCGGCTGTCCATCCGGAAGGTGTTCAAGAAGACTCCGAAGCTCGATCCGTCGATGGTCCTCTCGCCGTATGACGTGGGAAAGGCCGAGGAGCCGTTTGACCTGCTGATCGTCGACGAGACGCATCGGCTCAACCAGCGAGCGAATCAGTCGTCTGGCATGCTCAATCGCGACTTCATCGAGATCAACAAGCGGCTGTTCGGCGCGGATGATCTCTCGAAGACGCAGCTCGATTGGATCAAGGCGCGCAGTTCGCACCGAATCCTTCTCGTGGACGGCGAGCAGAGCGTCCGGCCGGCCGACCTGCCCGCGGCGACGCTCGCCGCGGAGGTGCGCGCGGCGTCGGCTCTCAGTCGCCGGTATCCGCTGCTCACCCAGATGCGGGTGAAGGCAGGAGCGGACTATGTCGAGGCCATCCGTCGGCTGCTGCGGGGCGAGGAGGGCGCTGCCGTGTCGGGGGAGATGCTCGGCGAGTACGACCTGCGGTTCTTCGATGACCTGGCTGACATGCGCATGGCGATCCTTCGCAAGGACGAGGAGCACGGGCTTGCGCGACTCGTCGCTGGCTACGCCTGGGAGTGGCGAAGCCGTCGCGACTCCAGCGCCTTCGACATCGAGCTCGACGGCGTCAGGCTCCGCTGGAACAGCACCGACAAGGACTGGATCAACGCGCCGCGTTCCCTCGACGAGGTCGGTTCGATCCATACGGTGCAGGGATACGACCTCAACTATGCAGGCGTGATCATCGGTCCTGATCTGCGATACGACCCCCTTGCTCGGCGTCTGTTCGTCGATCGTGAGTCGTACCGTGACAAGAAGGGCAAGGAGAACAACCCGGCTCTCGGCATCTTCTACTCAGACGATGACCTGCTCCAGTACATCCGGAACATCTACGGGGTGCTGCTGACGCGGGGTATCCGCGGGACGTACGTGTACGTGTGCGACCCGGCATTGCGCGAGTGGTTGCGTGAGCGGCTTCCGATGGGCGTCGAGCGTCACGAAGGCTCGCACGCGTAGCCGTCGCCGTCTCGATCGAGTTCGTAGATATCCGAGCCGACAATTCGCGCCACTCCGTCGAAGTAAGCGGGTCCATTCCCTCCGCCCCCTGCGCAGTCGACGTCGGTTGCGACAGGGACGCATGCGTCAGCGTAGTTAGGATCGCAGCCCGTCCCCGGCTCAGGTGCGGCAGGCGGGGCGGGTTCTGGAGCGACATAGGTGCCGACGGAGGTGACTTCGGTCACCGGCTCGACGGTCACCACGTCGGAGAGCAGCTCTCTCTGCAGCTCCTTCCCTTCGAGCTCAGTGACGCGGTAAGTCAGAGTGCGCTCTCCTGGTTGTCCCGGTGTAGATACGAGCGTCTGTCCCTGCGGCAGATTGATGTCGTCCTGCGTGACTCTCTCGAACGCAATCTGCTCAGTGACGACTTCCTCGCGAACCGTTGGCGTTGGCGTGGGGCTGGGTGTCGCGCCGCTCGTCGGAGTCGAAACGGGGTCCGGCGATTCACGGCCCGCGTCATCGCGCGGCGCCGTATCGCGGTCGGAGGTGCGCACATCCGCGAATGAGGCGCGCTCGCCCTCTGCTGGTGGGCGGATCGACGCCGTCACGCTTCCCGTGACGAGCAGCGCGATGGTGGCAGCGACGGTGACCACGGCCGCGGCCTTCTTCGATCGGAAGCGCATCCAGGTGCGGGTGCCTCTGCTCCAGCCCACGATCCCTGTTATGACGACGATCAGCGCGATCGGCGCGATGACCGGCGACAGCAGTATCAAGGGCACCAGCGCGACCAAGCCGATGAGAAGCCATCCCCAAACGGGCAGGCGGCGTCGCGCGGGCCTATCTACTGCCGAGGCGGATGCTGCAGACGCCCACGCTCGACCGTCCCACCAGCGCCATTCCGCGGGGTTCTCGGGATCTGGGTACCAGCCGGGGGGAGGAGTGCTTGCCAAGGGAGTCTCCAGGGGAACGCAGGAAAGTGAAACGTGTCGCGTTGCCCCCGGCCGACCAGCCGAGCGGATTCGCAGCTCAGGTCACACCCTGCCCATCAGTGCCCGGGCAGTCAAGCGGGGAAATATGCGGTCCTCGTGGGCTGGTTCATCTCCCAGGACGGATCCACTCTTCGAGCGCCCTCTCCAGCCCCTTCTGATCCTCGCCGACCCACGCCACGTGCCCATCCGGCCGCAGCAGCACAGCCTCCTGACCCAGGTGCTCGCCGACGTCCGTGATCCGGTCGATGATCCCCGGCCATCCGCCGACCGACAGCCCGCCGGTCGGGTCGAGCAGCAGCCATCGTCCGTCGCGCATGCGCTCGTACAGGCGCCCCTCCGCCAGCGGCATGTCGCGAAGCCTCCGCCCGACGAGCGGGTTGTCTGAGCCGAGGTCGTAGCGGATCCCGATCGACGCCACGCGCTCCGCGAGGAAGCGGTTGACGTCGTCGAAGTCCATCAGTTCGGCGAAGAGCCGACGCGCCGCCTGCGGGCCAGGAGCCGCGTCGATCAGCACGCTCTGCGCACGCGTGAGCGTGAGGACATCCGACGCCACCGGATGCCGTTCCGCAAAGTAGGTGTCGAGCAGGCCGGGCGCGGCCCATCCGCGAATCTCCGCCGCGAGCTTCCACCCGAGGTTGAACGCGTCTTGGATGCCGAGGTTCAGGCCCTGCCCGCCGAGCGGCGGATGCACGTGCGCGGCATCGCCCGCGAGGAAGACGCGGCCGACGCGATACCGATCGGCCAGACGCGTCGCGTCGGTGAAGCGGGTGAGCGAGATGGGGGAGTGGGCGCCGAAGTCCGTCCCGGCGAAGGCGCGGAGCTGTGATCGGAACTCGTCGAGCGTCGGGGGCACGGTGCGGTCCTCCGAGACGGATGCCGCGGGCACGACCGCGCGGAAGTGGCCATCCGGCGTCGGACCGATGCCGAACCCGCGATGCGTCTTGCGCACCTCGTCCGAGATCGCGGCCACCTCATCCGCCGGTGCCGTGATCTCGATCTCGCCGAGCAACCACTCCGTCGTCGCGGCCTCACCGGGGAACCCGATGCCGAGCGCACGGCGCACGAGGCTGCGACCGCCGTCGCAGCCGACCATCCACCGGGAGCGCACCCTCGTGCCATCCGCGAGCTCGACCGTGACGCCATCCTCATCCTGTGTGAAGCCGACGACCTCGATGCCGCGGCGGATGTCGGCGCCGAGTTCGGCGGCGCGCTCGGCGAGCAGGCGGTCGGTGATCGGCTGCGGGATGCCGAGGATGTACCCGTGCGCGGTGTCGAGGTCGGCGGGCTGCGGCTTGTCGATCCCCGCGAAGCGCCCGACCCCGGGGTACCTCGTGCCGTGCTCGAGGAAGCGCTCGAGAAGGCCGCGCTGATCGAGGATCTCGATGCTGCGCGCGTGCAGCCCGAGTGACCGCACGAGCCGGGTTGGCTCCGCGTCGCGCTCGAGGACGAGCACGCTGACGTCGTGGAGGCGCAGCTCGCTCGCGAGCATCATGCCCGTCGGGCCGCCGCCGATGATGGTCACGTCGTACATGTGCCGCCCCCTTCTCGCGCCGGAACCTCCGGTGCGGCGGACCATTCTGCTCCGTGCCGGGGGCCTTGCGGCAAGCCCCTGGGCCGGCGATATCCTGAAGGTGGCAGGAGGCGTTCGAGCTTCCTGCCTTTGTCGTCTCTACGGCGTCAGCACCTCGACGCCCGCGGCGGCGAGGGCGGCGCTGAGCTCGGGGCTCGGCTGCTCGTCGGTGATGAGGTAGTCGGCCTGCTCGAGCGGGACCACCTGCGCGAAGAGGCGGCGACCGAGCTTGGTCGAGTCGGCGAGGATGGCCGTGCGGTCGGCGCGGCGCACCATCTCTGCCATCATCGTCGCGTCGCCGAGGTTCGAGGTCGAGTAGCCCGTCTCGTCGACCGCGCCGACGGCGACGAGCGCCAGGTCGCATCGGATGTCGACATCCGGCGTGCTCGAGTTCAGCGCGAGGGAGACCGGACCGGTCGTCGCCTGCGTCAGGGTGCGCACGGCGCCGCCGAACACGTAGAGGTCGCGGAACGCGTTCGGCGAGATCTCCGCCGGGATCCGCAGGTTGTTCGTCGCGATCGTCAGGTTGCGGTGGTTGCGCAGAGCCCGTGCCACGGCGAGCGTCGTCGTGCCGGCGTTCAGCATGATGACCGACCCGTCCTCGACGAGCTCGGCCGCGATGCGGGCGATCTTCTCCTTCTCGGCGACCTGCATCCGCAGGCGGACGTCGAGCCCGCGATCCCGGCCGGGGCTCTCGGCGGTGCTGACCGCGCCCCCGTGCGTCCGCACGACCACGCCCTCGCGGTCGAGTTGATCGAGATCGCGGCGGATGGTGTCGATCGAGACGCCGAAGTGCGCCGCGAGGTCGGCGACGGTCACCCGGCCGACCTCGTCGACGTAGGCGGCGAGATCGGCTTTGCGGCCGGCCGGGAGGCGCCGACCGCGTGCGGGTGAGGGAGCTTCCATGCGGTCATATCTAGCACAGAGCGCCCAGATCACTGAAGAAACAGCAGGAAACTGCACGATCGGCGGCAGTCAGTCGGGTCGGCTGATGTCGCGCCAGCGGCGGAAAGCCATGGAAGAGACCCGGAGAAGGGCTTGACGAGACCGCGCTGCTCGCCGCATACTCGTCCTAAACCGGCATTAAAACGCAGAAGAGCGCGGAATGCCGCAGGATCTCGAAGAGGAGAGACCATGGCAATTGATCGGAGTGCGGCCCGGCGGGCGCGAGTCGTCGCCGGCATCGCGACGGCTGCAGCGTCGGTCCTGGCGCTGTCCGGCTGCGGCGCGAACGGCGACTCGGGGGCGTCTGGGGGAGACGTCACGATCGAGTTCGCCCAGTGGTGGGAGCCGGAGCTGCCCGACGGCGAGTTCCGCGCCCTCATCGACAGGTTCGAGGAGGAGAACCCCGGCATCACGGTGGAGCTCGTCAGCGGTCCCTACGCCTCGACGAAGGAGCAGCTCTTCGCCGGCGCCGCCTCGGGCACGATGCCCGATGTCGTGGGCCTCGACGGCGCCTGGGTCAACGACTTCGCCTCCAAGGGAGTGATCGCCGATCTCACGGCCCTGATGGCGGAGTACGACTACGACGACAGCGAGCTCGCGAGCCAGATCAAGGTCGACGACAAGACCTACATGATCCCGGTGGTCAACTTCGTGTACCCGATGTTCACGAACGACGGCCTGCTCGCGGAGGCCGGCGTCTCCGAGCCGCCGTCGACCCGCGAGGAGTTCGCTGACGCGGCCGAGAAGGTCTCAGCTCTCGACGGAGACGCGTCGGGATGGGTCCTGCCGCTGTCGCTCGAGGCGCCGAACGGCGTGCAGAACGACGTGATGTCGTGGGTGTGGGCCTCGGGCGGCTCGATGCTCGACGGCGGTCAGCCGGATCTCACGAATGACGACGTCGCCTCCGCGATGGAGTTCATCGAGGGGATGTGGGACGCCGGCTCCATCGCATCCGGCAGTTTCACGATGAAGGAGCAGGACAAGGTCGAGGAGTTCACGAACGGCCGCGTCGGGATGATGATCGACTCGCTTGCGCACATCAACCTCATCCGCGAGACGAACCCCGACCTCGAGTTCTCCATCTCGGCTATCCCCGCGGAGGAGGGCTACGAAGGCGAGCGCGGCATCCCCTACGCCTCGTGGGGAATCGGCGTCGCTGAGAACTCCGAGAACAAGGAGGCGGCGTTCAAGCTCGTCTCGTTCCTGATGGAGTCGGAGACGAACTCGGAGCTGTCGACGATGGCGAACGCGTTCCCCGGCAACACGGAGTCGGTGCCCGACTTCGTCGCGGATGACGAGCTCTTCGCGAAGGCCTTCGAGATCTACCAGGCCGGCTATCCCGCGAACGAGTTCACCGGTCTGCCTGTCGCGGAGGAGCTCATGCGGCTCCTCGGCGAGCAGCTCCAGTCGGCTCTCGACGGTCAGCAGTCGATGCAGGACGCGCTCGAGAAGGCGCAGGAGTCCTGGGAAGCCGAATTCTGATCCCGTTCCCGTTCGGTCGGATGGCGCGCGGCGGCGCGCGCCATCCGATCCCGACAGAGGTCGACGCCACATGAGCATGCAGACATCCTTCGCTCCCGACACGGAGACGCTCGTCACGGGTGCCCCGCTGTCGCGGAAGCGCCGCCAGCTGCGGAAGGCCGGCGAGTCCTACGGCTTCCTCGCCCCGACTCTCATCCTGCTCTTCGTCCTGATGATCGTGCCGATCGTCATGGTGATCGGGTACTCGTTCCAGGACGAGGCCGTGATGGGGTCGTCCTCCGGGCTCGTCGGGCTCGAGAACTACATCGCCGTCCTCTCCGACGCGGGGTTCTGGAAGGCGACGGGCAACACCGTCTTCTTCACGGTGGTCAGCGTCGCGGCGCACCTCATCCTCGGGCTGGCGTTCGCGATGCTGCTCAACAGCCCCCTGATCGGAGCGGTGCCGCGTGCGATCTTCCGCGCGCTCTACGTTCTTCCGTGGCTCTTCACGGCCGCGGTGATCGCGGTCCTCTGGCGGATGCTGCTGGCTCCGAACGGCATCATCAACTTCCTCCTCAGCACCGACGTCGAGTGGCTCGCCTCTCCGCAGCTCGCGCTGGGCACCGTCACCTTCATCAACATCTGGGCCGGCTACCCGTTCTTCATGGTGAGCCTGCTCGCGGGCCTGCAGGGCATCCCGAACGAGCTCAACGAAGCGGCGACGGTCGACGGCGCCAACGCACCCCAGCGGTTCTGGAACGTGACCATCCCGCAGCTGCGCCCCATCATCGTGAGCCTCGTGCTGCTCGATCTCATCTGGACGTCGCAGCAGTTCGCGCTGATCTGGATGACCACGGGCGGCGGGCCCATCGACGTCACCGAGGTGCTCAGCACATTCACCTACAAGCTCGCGTTCGCCGAATACGACTTCTCGCTCGCCGCGACCTCCGCCGTCCTCGTGCTCCTCATGTCGATGGTGCTCGCGGTGTTCTACGTCCGCCATCAGAAGGCGAGGGACTGACATGGCGCTCTCCGTCACCGCCCGCACGCGCACGGCGCGCACCGGCGTCATCATCGGGCTCCTCCTCGGCGCGGTCTTCGCCGCCGGGCCGGTGCTCTGGATGCTCTCGAGCTCGTTCAAGTCGAACACCGAGATCTTCGAGCTGCCCCCGCGGCTCATCACGGATTCGTTCTCGCTCGACGCCTACGTCGCGATCCTCACGACGCCCGAGACGGTCCGCTTCTTCCTCAACAGCTACATCGTCGCGGGAGCCGTCACGCTGCTCACGCTGGTCGTGGCCATCCAGGCGGCGTACGCCTTCAGCCGATTCGAGTTCCGCGGCAAGCGCGTGCTGAACGTCGTGATCATCAGCGTGCAGGCGGTGCCGCCGATCACGCTGCTCATCCCGTACTTCGGCCTGGTCGTCGCGCTCAAGCTCTACAACACGTACCCCGGGCTCATCCTCACCTACATGGTGTTCACGCTGCCCTACGCGATCATCATGATGACCGGGTACTTCAACACCCTGCCGCGCGAGCTCGACGAGGCCGTCCGGATGGACGGCGCCGGCTCCCTCACGGCGCTCTGGCGGATCCTCGTGCCGATCTCGGTGCCCGGCATCGTCTCGGTGGGGATCTACACCTTCATGATCGCGTGGAACGAGTACCTCTTCGCGCTCACCCTCACCCGCACCACCGACATGCGCACGGTGCCCATCGGCATCCAGCTGCTCATGGGGCAGCACTCGTACGAGTGGAACCAGATCATGGCGATGAGCATTCTCGGCTCGATCCCCGTGCTGATCCTCTTCCTGGTGCTGCAGCGCTTCTTCATCAGCGGTCTCACGGCCGGCTCCGTGAAGAGCTGACCGACCTCGCCATCCATCAACAAGGAGAATCACATTGCTTTACACCGGTAGGTCCATCCTCGACGTCGCCAACGAGCACGCCTTCGCCATCCCCGCCTTCAACATCAGCGACTGGGCGATGTTCAAGGGGATCATGGACATCAGCGAGGAGAAGGACGCGCCCGTCATCATCGCCATCCACCCCGACGAGGTCTCCCACATCACGACCGACCTCATCCCGGCCATGCACGCGCGTGCCCATCGCTCGAGCGTTCCGGTCGCCATCCACTGGGACCACGGCGGCACCTTCGAGCAGATGATCACGGCCATCCAGGCCGGCTTCACGTCGGTCATGATCGACGCCTCCCTGCAGCCGTTCGACGACAACGTCGCCCTCACGCGCAAGGTCGTCGAGGCAGCGCATGCCGTGGGCGTGCAGGTCGAGGGCGAGCTCGGGACGATCGGGGCGAACGACAGCTACGGCGAGGCAGGCGCGGCCGAGATCATCTACACGAACGTCGACGACGCGATCCGGTTCGTGGAGGAGACCGGCGTCGACAGCCTCGCGATCGCGATCGGGACCTCCCACGGTCTCTACCCCGCCGACAAGAACCCCGAGCTGCGGCACGACCTGCTCCAGGAGATCAAGGCGGCCGTGGGCATCCCTCTCGTCCTGCACGGCGGGTCCGGCAATCCGGACAGCGAGCTGGCGCGCGCGGTCTCGCTCGGCATCAACAAGATCAACATCTCCAGCGACATCAAGGTCTCGTACCACAACCGCATGCGCGAGGTCCTCGGCACCGACGTGCGCCTGCGCGAGCCGAACGCCATCCAGCCGGAGCCGCTCGAGGCGATGAAGGTCACGGCGGCCGAGAAGATCGACCTGTTCGGAGCCGCGGGCAAGGCCAACCTGTACTGATCGTCACAGAAGACGGAAGGAGCCGGCGTGGGAGCCGATCTGGTGCTGGGGCTGGGCGGGACGGTCGACTACGAGATCCGCTGGGACACCGACGTGGTCAACGCGCTGGTCGCCGAGCTCGGCATCGTCCGCGCGGAGCTGACGGCCGACGAGCCGATCGTCGATGAGCGCACGCTCGTCGCGGCGATCCTCGCCTTCGCCGCCGTGGGAAGGGGCGGGGAGCGCTTCGTCGCCTCTTCGGAGGTCGTCGGGCGGTTCGCCGCGCGGTTCTCGACCTCGGTCACCCTGGGCGGAACGGGGGTGCGGGCGGGTCTCGCGCTCGACCGACTCGGTGTCCCGAGCACCCAGCACCTCGTGAGCATCGACGACACCGTGCGCCGGCTCCTCCCGTCGTCGATGCGCGTCGTCAGCTCCGCGACGCGCGACACCCTCGATCCGCACCTCATCGTGCAGTACCCGGCCGGCGCGCGAATCCGGCTGGCGGATGGCGAGGTCGTCACGCCGAGCGCCAATCGGCTGATCTTCGCGAACGATCCGCCGAACCGCGAGATGGCGATCGCGGACGGCCTGGGCGACGCCCTCGCGACGGCGGCGGTGTTCCTCGTCTCGGGTTTCAACACGATGCAGGACGACCGGCTGCTCGTGCGGCGCCTCGATGAGCTGCGGTCCGCCATGCGGCGACTGCCGAGCGACGCCGTCGTGTACTACGAGGACGCGGGCTTCTACCGGCGCGAGTTCTCGCGGGAGATCCGAGCACGGCTGCTCGATCGCATCGACGTCTACGGCATGAACGAGGACGAGCTGCAGGAGTACCTCGGTCGGAGCGTGGATCTCCACGACGGGGACGATGTCGTCGTCGCGCTCCGCGACATCCATCGGCTCATCCCCGCCCCGGCGCTCGCCGTGCACACCCGCACGTGGGCTGTCGCCGTCGGTCCCGAGGCAGAGCGCTACCGCGACGCTCTCGAGAGCGCGGTTCGGATCGCCGCGACCCGATATCGACTCGGAGACGGCTTCTCGCCATCCGATCTCGACGCGACCGACCGGTGCCCGCGGCATCAGAGCGGCGCCCTCGTCGTCGATCAAGTGCGTGCGGCGATTCCGGGTTCCACCGGGATCGCCGGATTCGACATCGACACGTCGTCGCCGACGACGATCGGCCTCGGGGACACGTTCGTCGGCGGCTTCCTGTCGGCGTTCGCGCCCGCGCGGAGGGCGGCGGCATGATCCACGAGCTCGGCCCCAATCGACCGCCGGAGAGGTTCTATCGGGGAGGTCGGGCCATCGCGGCGTTCCGCGGCGAGGCGTCGGCCGCCGAGCGGGAGCCGGAGGACTGGATCGGATCCGTCACGACCGTCCGCGGGGAGGCGGAGCTCGGGCTGACGCGCCTGCCCGATGGCAGGCTGCTTCGCGACGCGGTGGCGGAGGACCCGGTCTCCTGGCTCGGAGCGGAACACGCGGCCCGCTGGGGCGCCGACGTGCGGCTCCTCGTGAAGCTGCTCGATGCGGGCCAGAGGCTGCCTGTCCACGCGCACCCCGATGACGGGTTCGCCGAGCGCCATCTCGGCTGCCGGCACGGCAAGGCCGAGGCGTGGTACATCCTCGAGGGCGGCACCGTGCACGTCGGGCTCACGCGGGAGGTGTCTGCCGACGAGCTGGCCGATCTCGTCCGCTCCCAGGATGTCGACGCGCTCCTGGGCCTCCTGCACACGGTGCGCGTGGAGCCGGGGGACGTCGTCTGGGTGCCGCCGGGTGAGCTGCACGCCATCGGCGAGGGCGTCTTCCTCCTCGAGCTGCAGCAGCCCGAGGACCTGTCGATCCTGCTCGAGTGGGAGGGATTCGCAATCGACGGCGCGGCGGAGGGGCACCTGGGTCTCGGCTTCGACACGGCGCTCGCCGCGGTGAATCGTGGCGCCCGTCGCGTCGAGGAGCTCGCGGAGCTCGTGCGTCCGGCACCCGTCCGGGGGCCGGTCTTCCCGCAAGCGGCGGACCCGTACTTCCGGCTCGAGAGGCTGCCGGTGGACGGGCAGGCGACCGTCGCCGCGGGCTTCTCCCTCCTCGTCCTCGTGGAGGGCTCTCTCGTGATCGATGGCGCGCGGGCCGCTGTCGGCTCGACCTTCCTCGTGCCCGCAAGCCACGGACCGGTCGATGTCCACGGCGTCGGCGAGCTGCTCGTGGCTCGCCCGCCTGCCCCCTGACGGGGACGGCCGACCCCGCTGGACCCGTGGGAGTGGGACGGCCGAGCCTGACGTTCGGCGTCCCGCGCGCGTGCACCGGGCCATCCACTTCTCTCCTGGCAGGATGACCCGGATGATCGCCGTCGAGATCGCACCCGTGACGCTGCCGGACGCCGTCGACGCGCGCGATGCGCAGGATTTCCTCGACTACCTCGAGATCGCCGCGACCGTCATGCGGGAGCAGAGCGGCGCCGGCGTCGGCGCGCAGAAGCCTGCCGACGCACTCGAGCGGCTGCGCGGCGCGACGTGCGTGCCGCTGCTCGCGCGGATCGCCGGGCGGGCCGCGGGAGCAGCGCAGTTCATGGCGCCGGCCGACGGGGGAGCGCTCGCGAGCATCAGCGTGTTCGTGCCGCGTCGCGACGCCGGCATCCTCGAGGCGATGCTCATCAAGGCCGTTGAGGAGCAGGCGCGGGCGCACTGGTTCGCGGCGGTCCGCGCGGTGAGCCTGCATCGTCCGGATACGGAGGGCGACGTCATCCCGGCGGCGGATGGCGGCGAGGCGGCTCCGCGCGACCCCCAGGCGCGGGCGCTCGCGGAGTCGGGCTATGCGCTCGAGACCGTCACGCGCCATCCGACGGGCTGGGGCGACCTGGAGTACCTCGCGGCCGAGTGGCGGAAGGACCTCGCGGGGTAAGAGCATCCGGTCGGGGATGTCGCGTGCCGTTTCACGGGGTGGCGGATCCGCGCACGAGGCGGACCTGTTGTGCCTCTGCGGCAGCGGCGAGCCTGTCGTCGAACGTCGCCAGCGCCGCGCCCAGCTGAGCCGCGGCGTCGAGCACGAAGGCGTCAGGCAGCTTCAAACCTGTCTCCACGCGCAGCGACGCCACCCGAAGCGGCGCGTTCTCATCGAGGTCGACGCGAGAGATCTCCATGGCTTCGAGGAGGGCGAGCATGTCCTCCGCTCGACCGATTCGGGCTGGGCCGACGAGGCACTCGGTGATCGTCACGTCGTGCATGGCGAAGGTGTCGTCGCTCTCTTCGACGACTCTCCGGGCGCGCTCGTGTGCAGTGTCGTGTCCCGCCGCGTATGCGATCACGACACTCGCGTCCAGGACGATCATTCGCGCCAGTCCTCGCGCAGATCATCGAGATGGCCGGCTGGATACGCCTCGTCGAACGTGCCGCGAAGTCGCGCGAGCGCCTGGCGGCGTCGTTGCCGCGACGTCTCCCGCTGCGACTCGATCTCCTGTGCGCGCTCGACGGCGAGCCGCGCGATCAGCTCACTGCGAGACGCGGTGGGCCAGCTCCGTCGAGCTGTCTCAAGGGCGTGCGCGACCGCATCGGTGACGGTCACCTGGATGCGCGGGAGCGAGGTCGGCATGACGGAAGTGTACCTCCAGCGAGCGTGGTGCACCACCCGCAGCGAAAGCCGTCAGGCCCCGCCCGCTGATCGCAACGTGAACCCGTCTCCCTCGCCCCCGACCACGCGGGCGAACAGATCGGCGTTCACGGGCGCGAGCTGGTAGCTGTCGGAGTCGATGTCGATGAGCAGCAGACGCATGCCCCGTGCCGCGAGCTGCTCGTCGATCGACACCAGAAGCGGCGGCAGCAAGCCGCCGCGTTCGAGCCGGTCGCCGAGATGATCGAGGATCCGACTCTCGGTCTCGTCGTCCCACGCGGGTGCCGCCAACCCGAGGCGCGCGCACGCGCGTGTCAGAGCAGCGCGGGTCGCGCCGAGATACTCCTCGCCGGACCAGTCGAGCCACACGATCGTGCCGGCCTCCTGCCCCACGCTGAGGAGCAGCTGGATGGCGCTCGGTCCGTCGTCCTCGAACGGATCGTCGAGATCGGGGTACTTCTCGCCGAACGCCTCCGGACCGAGCTCCGCGAGCTCGGCCGTCACTTCGCGCCACCGGGCGCGGCTCTCGTCGTCGAGCACGATCTCGGCCAACTCGTCGATGGTCACAGCGTGCTCCTGCTCATGCGGGCCATGGTAGCCCTGCCCCGGTCTTGGCGGTTGGGGCGGGAGGCCCGCTCAGGGGTGAGAGCGCCGGCCCGAGATCGGGAAGGCGTTTCCCGACCGTTCACCGCCGTCCGCGAGCCTTCCGGCATCCCCTCCGCGGCCATCCGACCGCGCCCGCCGCGAGTCCGACCCGACGGACTCAGGAAGGAAGATCCGTGCCCTCCGCATTCCCTCGTCGCAAGGCCGTCGCCTGCGCTGTGCTCCTCCCGCTCCTCGTCGGCCCCGCCTTCGCGCAGCCGGCCTTCGCCGCGAAGGACGACGACCTCGTCGACGCGTCGGCCATCGAGCCCCGCGCGGCGGCGTACGGCGCGTTCGTCGACACCTACCGCCAGAACACGACCGACTTCACGACGCCCGAGACGAACCCGGCCATCGGCGTGCTCTCCGAGATGCTCGAGTACTGGACGCCCGGCACCACCTGGAACGACGGCACGGTCCTGAACGCCCGGGTGCATGAGCAGAACATCGCCGCGATCGAGCGGATCACGCAGAACCGCACCGGCGAGGAAGCCGATGCCGCCTACCTCGCCGACCGCCGCCACCAGAGCTACTCGATGTTCGAGGGCCTCGATGAGGACGCGCAGGAGTTCCGCGACCTCGCGAACGCGGGCACGACCATCCCCGATGAGATCCCCGCCGACGCGCTCACGACCAAGTACGACGACCGCGGCAACGAGAACGGCGCCTGGGCCGATGTCGACTCCGAGCTCGGCAGCGTCGTTCAGCTCGTGAACACCGTGCGCGGGCCGTGGGCGACCTCCAACCGCGCCAAGGAGTACTACCAGTACATGCGCCCGTTCCGCTGGAGCGACGACGTCGTGCTCGTGCCCGAGCTCGAGCCGGTCAAGAAGCCCGAGTCGGAGGCGGCGTCGGACGGCGGATTCCCGAGCGGGCATACGAATGCCGCCTTCCTCGCGGGCATCGCGCTCGCCACGGCCGTGCCCGAGCACTATGACGACCTCCTGCTGCAGGCGTCGGACCTCGGCTACAGCCGTGCCGAGGCCGGAATGCACTCGGCGCTCGACATCATCGGCGGCCGCATCCTCGCGACCGGCCTCGCCGCGGCGACCCTCGCCGACGACGAGAACGCCGAGCTGATCGCAGAGGCGACGGCGGATGCCGACACCGCGCTCGAGGCCGAGCTCGATCTCGACACCGACCGCGACGCATACCAGGCGCGCCTCGCGGAGTACCTCGCGAACACCACGTTCGGACTCGACCCCGTCGGCGAGGCGGGCGTCGCGCCCGTCGTGCCGGAGGGCGCCGAGGAGCTCATCCGCACGCGCTATCCCTACCTCGACGACGCGCAGCTGCGCTGGGTGCTCTACTCGACCGCGCTCGAGTCGGGTCTCCCCGTCGCGGATGACGCCGAGGGCTGGGGCCGGCTCAACCTCTTCGCCGCCGCGAACGGCTTCGGAGCGTTCGACCGCGACGTCGCGGTCTCGCTCGACGCGACGGCGGACGGCTACGGTGCGGTGGACGTGTGGCGGAACGACATCGACGGCGCGGGGTCGCTCACGCTCGACGGCACGGGCACGCTCATCCTCGCGGGCGAGAACTCCTTCACGGGCGGTGTGCGCGTGAAGGGCGGCGAGCTCGTCGCGACGACCGCGACCGCGCTCGGCACGGCCGACGTCGAGCTGCAGCGCGGCGTCGTCCGCGAGCAGGCGGATGGCACGCTCGAGGTCGGCGGGGAGCTCACGCAGAAGAAGGGCGCGACGCTCGCGCTCACGATCGAGGACGCGTCCGCTCCCGCCCTCTCGGTCGATGGCAAGGCGAAGCTGCGCGGCACGCTCGCGGTCGACGTGTCGGCGCTGGCCGAGGTGCCGGCAGAGCTGCCGCTCATCGAGGCCGCGAAGTTCCCGGGCGCGCTTCCGTCGCTCGAGGTCACGGGGCTGCCGGAGGGCTACCACCCGGAGCTGCGCGTCGAGGGCGGCGTGCTCACGCTGGTCGACGCGCGCTGACGCGGCGGGCGGGCGGGGAGAACCCCGCCCGCCCGCCGGCTGGGTGGGTGAGAGGACGCGACCCCTCACCCACCCGGATGCTCAGCCGAGCGGCTGCGTCGTCGGCGAACCGAGCACCATCGGCGCGACGATCAGCTTGTCGACGCGCGGGGCCTCGTCGTCGGCGCTGAACACGCGGAGCGGCTCGCCGTCGCTCGACAGGGTCACCTGCATGCTGCGCTCCAGGAAGCTGTTCCAGCTGAAGGTGTGGCGGTGGTAGCCGTGCCCCACCTCCTGGTCGCCATCGGCGATGTCGAGGCGGAGGTCGACCACCTGCGGGTTGTACGGGTGGGGCGAGGCGAGGCTCGCGTTGGAGTACCAGACCGACACGGCGTAGTCGCCGGCGCTGTCGAAGCCCGCGGAGCGCGCGAACTCGATCGCGTTCCCCTCGCCGCCGCCCAGACCGTCGACGTAGCCGCCGCCCGTCGCGTTCGTGCCCGTGGCGGGGGCGAGCGTTCCGGCCTGCGCGGTGCCCGTGAGCTGCCCGTCCTCTGCCTCCAGGACGACGCGCGCGTCGTCGGCGGCGCGGACCCGCGTCGTCGTGACGCTCTCGATCGCGACATCGCCCGACGAGCGCAGCTCGATCTCGTTGATGCCCTCAGCGAGGTGCACTCGGGCCGTCGACTCCCAGCTGCCCTTTCGCTCGCTTGCGAGTTCGACAGGCGAGCCGCCGTTGATCGTGACCTCGATCGCGCCCGCGCGGCCGCTCTCGTAGGCGACCGACAGGTCGTAGTAGCCCGAGTCCATCGCCGTGACGTAGAGGTCGGCGCGCCCGCTGTCCGACAGGCTCGCGAATCCGGACGCCTTCTTGCCCTTGTACGCGATCTTCGCCCCGTCGTACAGACGGAACGTCGAGGCCGGGTGCACCGTCGGCTCGCCGTCGGTCACATCCGTGAGCAGGAAGCGGTCGAGCGTGACGTCGGGGTAGGGGAGAAGGTTCTCCCCATCCGCGGTGGTGCGGAGCGTGAGCTCGTGCGTGCCCGCGGTGAGCTCGACCAGGGTCTCGCCGCTGCCGCGGTAGTCCCAGTGCAGGTCGGCCCGGTACTGCACCGTGCTCGCGTATGCGCCGTCGACCCACAGGGCGTGCTGGCCGGGGTTCTTGTTGGAGGCGCCGATCGCCTGGAACCGGTAGAGACCGTCGCGCGGCACCTCGACCGTCCAGGTCGCGGTCGAGTCGAGCGTCTTGAACGCGCGCACGTCCTGGTTGCCGGAGGCGAGCCACGTCCAGCCGCCATTCGCCTTCGGGTCGTGGCTCTGCACGTACGAGCCGGTGATCGCGGTGCTCTCGGCCTCGACCGTCGCGCTCCAGGGCTGCGCCGCGAGATCCTGCTCGACATCGTGCGTGCCGGCCGGAGTGATCAGCACCTGGTAGGCCGCGTAGCGATTGAACGTGTCGACCGGGATCGTGAGCTTGCCGCCCGCGAGCGCTGCGCCATCCGCCGCCCAGACGAGAGCCGGGGTGTCGGCGAGCCCCTGCGCGCCGACCGTCGCGATCTCGCGTACCTCGACGTCGACCCGGTTGCCGAACACCTTTCGATCGAGCCCTTCGAGCGACACCTCGACGTCGGCGTCCGTCCCGCCGAGAAGCACGGTCGCGCGCCGGTTCTCGTCGTCGACGGCCGCGATGCCCTGCAGAGTGTCGGCGGTGTCGGGACGCGGCGGCGTCACACGCACGGTCTCCGACCCCTCGAGGTCGCCGTACCACTTGAACATCCACCACCCGGCGTTCGCGCCGTTCGGCCGCGAGGAGTTGTCGGAGAAGTTGCCCGAGTAGCCCCAGTACGCGGTCTGGGCGTCGACCTTCGTGTCCTCGAACATCGAGAACCACTGGATGAGCTGACCGGGCTGCCCCATGTCGCGCAGCATCCCGTACTCCGTGATGTTGACGGGGATCGGATCGATGCCCTTCGATGACTCGATCGCGCGGAACTCCGCGAGATGACCGCGATAGGTCGCGAGATTGTCGATGCCGAGCTCGTGCCAGATCCACACATCGGGGACGGATCCGTCGGCGATCGCGTAGTCGAGGAACTCCGTGCTCGGCGTCTTCCGCCAGTGACTGTCGCCCGGGCCGCCGATGCGCGGCCGGTCGAGACCGTGGCGCGCGTAGACCTCCTCGATCTTCTCGTGCACCGCGGTCCAGTCGGCGAAGAACTGCTCCTTGTCGGCCGCCCAGTCCGAGTACCAGATCCAGTCCGGCTCGTTGAACGGGATGAAGGTGTACTCCTCGGGGTGGTCGGATTGCGTCGCGACCGCCTCGGTGACGAACTCGATCACCTCGAGGTAGTCCCAGACGCCGTTGCCGCCCTCGGTGTAGGAGCCGGTCGCGACGTCGTAGGTGCGGTCGTCGCCCGGGCGGACGCCGCTGTTGTACGGCCACTCGGGGTAGTAGTCCTGCTGGTAGATGTACAGGTCCTCGCCGTGCTTGTCGAAGAACCCGTCCTCGATCTTCAGCGTGTCGCCGCCGGGGTGCTGCGTGCCGTACGGCGGCTTCTGGGACGTGTTCGTGATGTGCGCGCCGTTGATCAGCGCCTGAGTCGGAGCGCCGTCGTCGCCGAACCCGTACAGCGTTCCGCTCGCGCCTCCGCGGAACTCTCCGGTGCGATCGGAGAAGTCGACGGTCAGGCGCTCCGCGTCGGCCGCGACCGCGGGTGGAGCGGCGAAGCCGCTCGTGACCAGCGCAGCGGCAGCGAGCGTCGTCGCCGCGCCCAGTGTTCTCTTCATGGGAAGGGATCTCCTCTTCATCGAGTCGGGTGCTTCGGCTCACCACTGGGAGGCGACACTAGCAACGCGTGATAACGATTACAAGACAGACTTGATAGCGATTTCAGAATCCGCTACGTTCGCCTCTTGAAATCGCTATCAGCGACTCGACCGGGTCGCGTGGACCGCAATGACGAGGAGTGACGTGACCGAACAGCTGGCGTGGGGAGACGGCGACCTGACCCTCACCTTCGGATGGGCCGACGACGCCCCCGTCCATCTCGCGGCTCTCCGGATGGGCGAGCGCGCGCTGCCGCTGTACCGCGTCCCGCTCGTCGAGATCCTCACGGCCACGGCCGGGCACCTGCCTGCGTCGGGCCGCCTCTCGCACACCGAGCTCGGTGCGCGCCTTCGCCACATCGATCATGAGGTCGATGAAGACGGGCGCCTCATCATCCGCCAGCAGGCCGACGGCGTCGAGGCGGTGACCCAGCTCGAAAGGCTCGAGGGCGCTCCTCGGGCCGTCCGCGCGCAGACGAGTGTGCGCGCGGTCGGAACCGACCCTGTCGTCCTGCGGTCGGTGACGTCATGGGCGGGCGGCTTCACGGCGCGCGACGCGAGCGGGCCCGAGAAGCTCGACGGGTGGGTGCGCGTGTCGGGCGTGAGCGACTGGCTCGGGGAGGGGCGCTGGTGCCGCACGCCGCTGCGCGGGCCGGACTTCCCGCACCTCGCCGAGCACCTCACGGGGCACAACCCGCGCGGCGCCTGGGCGGTGAGCTCGGACGGCACCTGGTCGACGGGCGCGGACCTGCCCGTCGGGGGGCTGGAGAGCGCAGCGCTCGGGCTGGCGCTCGTGTGGCAGATCGAGCACAACGGAGCCTGGCGCAGCGAGATCGGCGAGGACACGGACGGCGGGTACCTGAGCCTCTCGGGGCCGACGGACACCGACTCGTCGTGGACGCGTCGGCTCGCACCGGGGGAGGCCTTCGAGACGGTTCCGGTCGAGCTCGCCTACGGTCGGGACTTCGAGGACGCGCTGGGCGCTCTCACGGACTTCCGCCGCTCCGCGCGCCGCGCCCACCCGGACAACGTCGCGATGCCGGTCGTCTTCAACGACTACATGAACACGCTCAACGGAGATCCGACGACCGAGCGGCTGCTCCCGCTCATCTCCGCGGCGGCCGAGGTGGGGGCCGAGGTCTTCTGCATCGATGCGGGCTGGTACGACGACAGCGGTCACTGGTGGGACACGGTCGGAGAATGGCGGCCCTCCCGCACCCGCTTCCCGGGAGGTCTCTCGGAGGTGGTCGACGCCATCCGCGACGCCGGGATGGTGCCAGGGCTCTGGCTCGAGCCCGAGGTCGTCGGCGTGCGCAGCGCCGTCGCAGAGACGCTTCCGCGGGAGGCCTTCCTCCAGCGTCACGGACAGCGGATCGTCGAGCACCACCGGTACCACCTCGACCTGCGGCACCCGGCGGCGGTCGCTCACCTCGATGCGGTCGTCGACCGTCTTGTCGCCGACTTCGGCGTCGGGTTCTTCAAATTCGACTACAACGTGAACCCCGGTGCGGGAACCGACCACGACGCCGACAGCCTGGGCGATGGGCTCCTCGCTCACAACCGCGCCCACCTCGCCTGGCTCGACGGCGTCCTCGACCGCCACCCCGGACTGGTGATCGAGAACTGCGCCTCGGGGGCGATGCGGATGGACTTCGCGATGCTCTCGCGGCTGGCCATGCAGTCGACCTCCGACCAGCAGGACTTCCGGAAGTACCCGCCGATCGCAGCCGCGGCTCCGATCTCGATGCTGCCCGAGCAGGCGGCGAGCTGGGCGTACCCGCAGCCCGATATGAACGCGGAGGAGCTGTCGTTCAGCCTCGTCACGGGACTTCTCGGCCGGTTCTACGTGTCGGGCTACCTCAACCGGATGACCGACGCACAGCGTGAGGTCGTCGCAGCGGCCGTCGCGCAGGCCAAGTCGCTGCGCCCGCTCATCCGCAGCGGCAAGCCCCATTGGCCCCTCGGGCTTCCGGGATGGACCGACCCGTGGGTCGCGCTGTCGATCCGCTCGGAAGGCGAGGAGGTCGTGTCGGTCTGGCGCCGGGATGGCGAGAGCTCGACCTCCCTGTCATTCCCGCACCTCATCGGCGCCGACGTGGAGGTCTCGCCGGTGTTCCCCCTCCACCTCCCGGCCTGGCGGACGACGTGGGACGCCTCCTCCGGGACCCTGACGCTGCACGCCGGCGATGCCGATCTCGCCGCGCGCACCATCCGCCTCAGCGTGGGCACCCCGACCCGCTGACCTCTCTCCGGTGCCCATCCCGAGCGCCGGAGCAACCACGAAGGAGCAATTCGATGAAGAACACGTTCCGCGCAGGCGCGGCGCTCGCCGCCGTCGCCGCGCTCACCCTCACCGGGTGCTCGGATCCCGGCGCGGGCGCCGGCGCGAGCGACCCCGCCGAGTGGCCCGCGCAGGACGCCGATCTCGCGGGAACGACCCTGACGATCTGGGCGGCGCAGAACTCGAACACCGTGCCGGACAGCGTCATCGCCGGCTTCGAGGAGCTGACCGGCGCGGAGGTCGAGGTCGTCACGATCCCGGATCCCTACGAGCAGGGCGTGCAGACGAAGGTGGCCACGGGCGACAAGCCCGATCTCGCGTTCTGGCAGCCGACGTCGTCCATGCTGACCGCGCTCAACGCCCCGACGAACCTTCAGCCGCTCGACGACGCCCCCTGGCTCGACGCGTACAAGCCCGAGCTCCGGGATATCACCGGCATCCTCGACGACACGCGCTACGCGGCGCTCATCACGACCCCCGCTGTCGAGGGCGTGTACTACAACAAGGAGGTCTTCGAGGAGGCCGGGGTCACCGACCTCCCGAAGAACTGGGACGAGTTCATCGCGCTCGCGCGGGACCTCAAGGAGCAGGGCACGACGCCGTTCTTCGACTTCGGCGGGGGCACGCCCTGGGCCACGCAGTGGTGGGTTCAGGTGCAGCTCGCCGACGCCGCGAAGGACGGCCTGTGGGACGAGGTGAACGCGAACGAGAAGGGGTTCGACGAGTCGCCGATCCAGGACGCGATCGACGAGTACGCCGCCCTGATCGATGAGGGGCTCTTCAACGAGGACATCAAGACCGCGACGTTCGAGGAGCAGGGCCCTGCCCTCCTGAGCGGCGAGGCGGCGATGGTCGTCCAGGTGAACTCGTTCTTCGGCCAGCTGCAGTCCCTGGCGGACACTGCGGAGCTCGATGAGAAGATCGGCTTCTTCCCCATCTCGCCGAGCGGCAACGTGGGCACCTTCATCCCCGATCAGTCCAACGCCCTCGTGGCGTTCAAGACGGGGGATGCCGAGCGCGAGGCCGCATCGCGGCAGCTCCTCTCGTACTGGCTCGGCGACGGCTACGAGGAGTTCGTGAACGCCCAGTCCACGGTCTCGCTGCAGACGGATGTCCCGTCGTCGGACGAGGTGCCGCAGGCGCTTCTCGACGTGAGCGCGTCGCTCGGCGACGCGGTCGGCTCGATGCAGGCGCTCGCCGTCGCCAACCCCGACCTCTACCTGAACCTCGGCGACATGATCCAGGGCACCATGACGCCGGCCGAGGTGGGCGAGGCCACGCAGGCCCAGTTCGCCGAGCTGGCCAAGGCGATCGGCGCCTCCGGCTTCTGACTCTCGGACAGCCGGGCGCCGACGAGGTCGGCGCCCGGCACCCCACCGGAAGGCATTCACCCATGACGACCACCCTCGGTCTCCCGCGCCAGGCGGCGCCGGCCGCTCGACCCGACGAGCAGCCGGCCCGGCCCGCACGACGCACGCAGGACCATCCGGCCTGGTTCCTGATCCCCGCGCTCGTCGTTCTCGTCGTGTTCTTCCTCGTGCCGACGATCTTCAACTTCATCTACGCGTTCACCGACTGGTCGAGCTTCAAGTCCGAGATCGGCTTCGTCGGCTGGGCGAACTTCACCGCGCTGTTCTCGAGCGGCCAGCTCGTGAACGCGCTCTGGGTGACGCTCCTCTACGCCGTGCTCGTCGCCGTCTTCCAGAACCTCTTCGGTCTCGCGCTCGCGCTCCTCCTCGAGCGCGACACGCGACTGAACCGGATCATCCGCGTCGCGTTCTTCATCCCCGTCATCATGTCGGCGCTCGCGGTCGGCTACATCTTCCAGGCGATGCTCAAGCCCGAGGGCGCTCTCAACGGCATCCTCGGCTTCCTCACCGGCCAGGACGTGCAGATCGCGTGGCTCGGAAGCACGACCTGGACCATCGTCGTCGTCGCTCTCGTGCACGCATGGAAGTGGATGGGGCTGTCCATGCTCATCTATCTCGCGGGGCTGAAGACGATCAGCGGCGATGTTCTCGAGGCGGCGCGGATCGACGGATCCGGCTGGTGGGGAACCTTCACCGCCATCCGCTTCCCGCTCCTCGCGCCCGCGGTCACCTTCAATGTCGCGACCGCGCTGCTCGGCTCGATGAACGGGTTCGACATCGTGCAGGCCACGACGGCGGGCGGTCCGGGCGGCACGACCGAGCTCCTCAACATCTTCATCTTCCGCACATTCGGCCAGGGCCTGTTCGCCCAGGCGACGACGATGAGCCTCGTGCTCTTCCTGACGGTGGCCGTGCTGGCCTTCCCCGTCATCCGCATGCTCCGGAAGCGAGAGGACATCCTGTGAGCGCCACCATCCCTCACGCCGCGTCGCGGCGTCGCTCGAGCGTCGCGGCCTCGCGCTGGGCGCAGCCTGTCGTCGCCGTCGTGACAGCTGTCGTGCTGCTCGGGATCCCGTTCTGGCTCGTCGTCGTCACCGCGTCGAAGACCCAGGCGGAGGCCTTCGAGCCCGACCTCAGCCTGCCTTCCGAGTGGCGTCTCCTCGAGAATCTCGCGACGGTCTTCACGGAGGGCCGGATGTGGCCGGCGTTCCTCGGGAGCGCGCTCGTGATGATCCCCTCCGTGCTCGGGGTGCTCATCCTCGGGTCCATGGCCGCCTGGATCCTCGGGCGCCGGCGGGGCCGCGTCATGTCCGCTGTGTACGCGCTCGGCATCAGCGGCATCGTGCTCCCGCCCGCGGTCGTCACGATCGTCCTCCTGCTGAGGCAGCTCGGCCTCGCCGGAACGCCGCTCGGCATGATCGGCGTCTACATGGGCATGTACCTCTCCACCGTGATCTTCTTCGTGACCGGCTTCGTGAGGACCATCCCCGCCGAGCTCGAGGAAGCCGCGCGGGTCGACGGCGCAGGGCCCGTCCGGGTCTTCGTGCGGATCATCCTGCCGCTGCTCATGCCCGTGCTCGCGACCGCGACGATCCTCATCTGCCTCTACATCTGGAACGACGTCTTCTACGCGCTCTTCGTGGTCGGCGGTCGCCTGGACACCCTGCCCCTGAACCTCTACCAGGTCGCGAGCTCGGGACTCTACCTGCAGAACTGGCACCTGATCTTCGCGTACATCGTGCTGATGAGCCTTCCGCTCCTGATCACGTTCATCGTGGCGCAGCGCAAGATCATCTCCGGTATCACGAGCGGCGCGGTCAAGTGAGACGATGAGGGCGAAGGACACCACCGACATGAAGAGCAAGCACCCCACCATCGCCGACGTCGCCCGGCGCGCCGGAGTCTCGGTGCCGACGGTGTCGCGGGTGCTCACCGGTGCGGCGAGGGTCAGCCCGACGAAGCGCGAGGCCGTCGAGAACGCGATCGCCGAGCTCAACTACCGCCCGAGCGCAGCCGCCCGCGCCCTCGTCTCCCGGCGCTCGCAGGTCATCGCCGTGATCGCCGGGGACACGTCCCGCTACGGATACGCCGAGACGATCCGCGGCGTGGAGCTCGCCGCACGCGCCGAGGGGTACACCGTCATGATCACGGTCGTCGAGTCGGCAGACGACGACGAGGTCGACCGCGCGATCACGGCCACGCTCACACATGCCATCGCGGGCGTGGTCGTGCTCAAGTTCGACCCTCCCGGGGTGGCCGTGGTGAACCGGCTTCCCGATGACGTCCCCGTCGTCGCGCTCTCCGGCGTGCGCGACGTCAGTGTCCCGCAGGCGGTGCTCGACGAGACCCGCGCGGCAGAGGAGCTCACGAACTTCCTGCTCGAACTCGGCCACGAGACGGTGCATCATGTGCGCGTGCCGCCCTCGCGTCGGGAGGACGGACGGACGACCGGATGGCGCCGAGCGCTGCGGAAGGCCGGCGCACCGATCCCCGCGCCGTTCGACGCGACGTGGGAGCCGGTGAGCGGACGACAGGTCGCGCGGGAGATCGCGGCGGATCCGACCGTGACCGCCGTGTTCTGCGGCAACGACGAGATCGCGATGGGCGTCATGCGCGGTCTGGCCGACGCCGGCCTGCGCGTCCCGGAGGACATCTCGGTGGTCGGATTCGACGATCACCCGCTGAGCGAGATCTGGTCGCCTCCCCTGACGACCGCCCATCAGGATTTCGCCGGGATGGGACGCCGGGGGTTCCAGCTGCTGCTCGACCTCCTGAACGGCGCCGGCGGCAAGCGCTTCTCCTCCGAGCGCCCGGCGCTCGTCACGCGGGAGAGCGCCGCAGCGCCCAGCCCTGAGCGCATGCGCGCGCTCGAGGACGCTCGAGGCGAGCTGGCCGCGGGCGCCTGACGCGCGCACAGAACCGGGACGCCGAACAGAAGTAGGCGTCCCGTCAGGCGGCGATCTTCGGCCGTCGCCGACCGTGACGGGGCCTCGTCCGCGTTGCGCGCGAGGCCCCGCCACGCTGTCGCGTGGACGTCAGCCCGCTCGTTCCAGGCTCACGTCCACCCAGAACTGCAAGGCGTCCTCCGCCTGCACGTGCTCCGGCGCGACGTGCAGCCATCCGGGTCCCATCGTCCGCTCGCCCATGAAGGCCTGCTCGGCCGCGGTGCTCTCGATCAGGTCCGCATGACGGCTCGGTGCGACGTGAACCAGCAGCTCCCCGTCCTTGCCGGCCGTCACCGCCATCCTCTCGTCGACCATGAACGCGCGGCTGCCGAACATCGACACTTCGCGGACCACGCGCCCGTCGAGGAGCTCGCGGATGCGCGCCGCGAGCGCATCTCGCGCCGGTCGCTCGGCGGCAGCCACTGTCAGCGCCCGCCCTTTGCGAGGTAGTCCTGGCCGTCGTAGTGCAGCTGCAGCCGATCGATGACGCCGTCGCGAAGCGTGAAGAACTCGGCGATGCGCACCACGCCGCCCGGCATCGTCGCGTCGTAGAGGACCGCGGAGCCGCCCGTGCCATGCACCTCCTGGACGAGCTCGATTCCCTGCACCGTCGCGACGAAGCCCGAGGCGCCCTGGAGGAAGCCCTCCGTGGCATCGGGGATGTGGCCGGCGAGCGATCCCGTGAAGTCGAGATGGTCGGAGAGGAGCGGGCGGAGCGCGTCGCCATCGCCATAGGCATCGGCGCCGGACGTGAGCACGGCGTAGTACTCCTGCAGGACACGCGGCGCGTCGCTGGAGACGATCATGGGGAACCTCCCGAGTAGAGTTACTATAAATTCTCAAGTGATCTTTCTCGAAGTCAAGAGGGTTCCGTGAAGTCATACGGCCAGCTGTGTGCGGTTGCGCGTGCTCTGGATGTGATCGGCGATCGCTGGACGCTGCTGATCGTGCGCGAGCTGCTCATCCGGGGTCGTGCCCGATTCCGCGACCTGCAGGCGGGTCTGCCCGGTCTCGCACCGAATCTGCTCACCCAGCGCCTGCGCGACCTGGAGGGGGAAGGTGTGCTGCGACGCGAGCGGGGTACGCCGCGGAGCGACTACATCCTCACCGAACGCGGACGGGCGCTCGAGGGGGTCGTGCGCGAGCTGCTGAAATGGGGAGCGCCGACCGTGCGCGATGCGCCCGCCGACGCGATCTTCCAGATGCACTGGCTGAGCATGCCGGCGGCGCACCTGCTGCGCGACAGCCAGCCGGAGCGAGGTGCTGGGTGCGTGCGATTCGGCGATCCGGCGGACGGGTTCGACGTGCTCGTCGGTGACGGCACGGTCCGCGTCGGTCCGTGCGATGGCGGGCGGACTCCGGACGCCGTCGTGAAGGGTCCAGGGGCAGTTCTTGTCGGACTGGTCCAGGGTGCGCTGCCGCTCGAGCGCGCCGCGGCCGCGGGTGTCGCGATCGAGGGCGACGTCGAGGCGCTTCGCCGCATCCTGCCCGCGGGTTGAGCGGAGACAGAGCTGCGGCGGACAGGGGTGCATCCCCGTCCGCCGCAGCGTGTGCGGTATCCGCTTCTCAGCGGCGTGCCGGCGCGGGCAGCATCCGCTGCTCCTCGCTGACGAGGGTCGCGCTCTCGAAGCCGGGAGCCGACACGGTGAGCTCGACGCTCAGGTGCTTGCCGGCGTCGCCGCGGACCGGCGTGTAGCTCGAATCCGTCGCACCCGCGATCGGCCGCCCGTTGCGCAGCCACTGCCACGAGACGTCGCCGTCGGCGGGGGCGGACTCCGCGACCGCCTCGACGGGCTCGCCGATCGCGGGCGCCTCGCTGAGCTCGAGCCGCGTGATCACGGCCGTCCTCGAGATCGCGACGGTCGTCTCGCTCGAGACGGATCCGTCGGCCGATGTCACGACGATGCGCGCGGTCCATCCGCTCGAGGCGTCGGCCTGCTCGACCTCGACCGATGCCTCATCGTCGAGCGCGAAGGCCTGCACGACGGGCGGAACGGACGGATCGGCGGTCACCTCGTAGGCGCTGGCCTCGGGCGAGAAGCCCTCCACCGTCTCGCCGGCCACGCGGAGGTCCGCGAGGGTTGCGACTGCGGCCGGCGAGGCGACGCTCTCGAACAGCTCGACCTCCGAGACGATCATGTGCATCCCCTCGGCGGCGTGCAGGGTGAAGCGCACCCCGGTCGCCGTCCGGGTGGCGAACTCGGCCGTCACGATCGGAGCGCCGGTGGACGGAGACTCCACGGCCTGCGGAGACTCCCAGCCGGGCGCGGGCGCCCAGGTGCCGTCGGCGTCGCGCACCTCGATCGTCATCGTCTCGGCCCAGCTCGGGCGGCCGTCGCGCCAGAAGCGGATCGCGGCTCCGTCGAGGTCGCGCGCCTCGAACGCGTACGTGAGGGTGCTCGTCTGCTGCTGAGCGCTGCCGGACCAGTTCGACCATCCCTTGTCGTCGAGGACGCCGTTCAGGGTGCGCTCCGCCGGGTAGCCGGGCTCCGTGTAGCTGGCCTCGACCGCGACGCCGCCGTCTGCCGCGAAGCTGCGCTGCGTGCCCTCCGTGACGAGCACGGCGAGCCGCGCCTCGAGCTCCGCGCCGTCGGCCTGCGCCGTCCCGGCGATCGAGATCGCACCAGGCTCGGTCAGCGCGCTCTCATCCAGCGTCGTCCAGTCCCACTCGACTGGCACCTCGAAGGCGTGCTCCGACGCCCCCACGCGGGCCGGGACGGTGTCGGGGGCCGCGGCACGCACAGCGTCCGCCGTGGTGCCCGCCGCGACCGTGACCGATACCGGATCCGTCGCGGTGAGGCCGCCGACATCGACGTGCGCGACGACGGTGAACGTCTGCCCGAACAGGTCGACGGCCGTGCCCGGCACCTCCACGCGGCCCTCGTTCTCCCAGGTCGCGTCATCGGGAAGGTCCCACTCGACCGGAACCGCCGCGCCCGTGCCCCACGCGTACGCCGAGAGGACGGTCTCGGGGAGGAGAGGAGCGACGCCGGCCGTTGTGCGCGCAGGGATCGCCGTCCCATTGACGGGGGTCAGGTCGCGCGCCTCCCAGGCCTGGTTCGCTCCTCCGTTGGAGCCGTACACGCCGACCGAGGCGCCCTCGGCCGAGGACTGCCCGCCCACCTCGAGGGCGAGCGCAAGCGCCTCGTTCACGAACGAGAAGCTCTTCCCGTCGGTGGTGTTGACGATCCACCGTGTCTCGGGGCTCTCGGCCGCGGCCGTCGGGTCGATGTCGCGCAGGTCGGTGCCCGCGCTCGTCGCGCCGAGGACGCGCCCGTCGCCGTTCTCGAGCACGACGCGCTGGGTCGCGGTCCTCTCGCCGACGGCGACCGTGTGGGCCGTCCACTTCTGCGCCGCTGCAGTCGCCGTGTCGTCGGCGAGCGTCGTGATGCTCGTCGCCGCACCGGAGCCGCCGGCGGTGAGTGCCTTTCCGCTCTGCGCGCCGACGAGCTGGTAGCTGTGCCCATCCTCGATGGCCGGAGCATCGGCCGAGACGCCGGCGACGCCGTCGATCACGAAGGTCGTGACCGACTTCGAGGGCACGGTGAGCGTGGCCGAAGCGTCGTCGACGGCGACGGGTGCTCCCTCGACGAGCGCGTTCGCGGTCGGCTCATCGGGCGACGGGGCCTCCGTCGTGACGTACGGCGTCACGGTCGCGCCGTCCGCGATCTCGCCGAAGGCGGAGAGATCGAGCGTGACCGAAGCCGCATCCGCGCTCGTGTTGCGGTGGACGATGGTCGCGCCCGTTCCGTCGCCGCGGATGGCCGCGGTGCTCGAGGTGTCGTCGACGGGCACGAGGCGATCGCCCTCGTGGATGAACTTCGTGAAGTTGCGGATGGTGTTGAACTTCGAGTTGACCTCGACGCCGCACGGCTCGACGGCGGTCGAGTCGCCGCCCGCGTCCGCGACGCGTCGCGCCGACTTCCACACGGTGCGGCCATCCTCCTCGTAGGGCTCGCAGTCGAGGTCGATGAAGACCGAGCCCCAGTTGAGGTCCTCGCCCTGCGGCTGCATGTTGTAGAGGTCTTCGACGGGCTGCCAGAGCACCCACGCGCTCGGCTCGAGCTCGCGCAGGTCGTCCATGATCCGACCCGCGATGCCGAGACCGTTCTCGATGTCGACGGGGTCGTAGCCGTCGACCCAGCTGCCCTCGATCTCGCTCATCCAGAGCGGGGTGTCGGCCTGCTTCGCGAGGTCGCGCACGACGAGGCGTCCGCTCGTGCCATACGTGTGCACGTTCATGCGGCTGACGTCCTCGCGCGTCTCCGCGGGGTATGCCGCCCAGTTCCGCGCGAAGATCCCCGGGTTCGTCTCGTCCATGGCCGAGATGCGCGCATCCGTCTCGGCCCCGTCGAGCACGGCGGCGAGCGCCTCGACGACCTCGACCTGGCGCTGCGGCCCGACGTGCATGCCCTCCTGGCGGCCGCCGACCGGAACGCCGTTCTCGAGCCGCGTCCCCCAGTAGTTCGTGTTCGGCTCGTTGAACGGGTCGATCGTGTCGACCTCGATCCCGTGCTCGGCTTCGAGCTGCTCCGTGACGTTGACGAGGTACTGGGCGAACGCCTCGTCCGCCTCGGGCTTGAGCTGCTCGGCTGCCGCGTCGAACCCGCCCGAGACGTAGCCGCTCTCGGTCATGAAGTAGGGCGCCGAGTTCGCGAAGGTCTCCCAGTGCGTGATCTGCCCGTCGGCGACCAGGCGGTCGACCCACCAGCGCTGCGTCTCGTCCGCGTCCCAGTCATAGTGCGCGGGGTCATCCGCGTCGAACGCCGCGAGAACCGCGTCGCGATCGGCGTAGGTCGTCGCCGCTCCGCCGTAGAGCCCCTCGGAGCCGTCGGGATCCGGCGCCCACCAGCCCTCGACGGCGCCGCCTGCGCGCAGGTAGTCGGCCACGTCCGAGGCGTTGCCGCCGCCGATGTTGTAGCGGGCGATGTTGAGGTCGAGTCCGTCCTCGCCGAAGACGGCCTGGTAGAGCTCCTCGCGGAGTTCCTCGGGGTAGTCGCCGGTCGCATTCGCGAACCAGACGAGGCTTGTGCCCCACCCCTGGAACGCCTCGCCCGCGGAGGCGGGGTTCGGCGTGATCGTGACGGATCGCTCCGCCGCCTCGGCCGCGCTCGCGGCGGGTGAGGCGATCAGCGCCCCTCCCACGAGCGCGGCGCCCGTCGTGAGCGCCGCGGCGCGCCGCAGCGTGTGCGATGTCGGCATCGACACTGCCCCTTTCGTCGTCGAAAGCGTCGCGCGGCGCCCGGGCGGGCCACCCGCTGCGACAGACCATGTTTGCGCAACCATAGCGGATGCCGCGCTGCCGCGCTGCCGCCGCAGGCCGCGCGCACGCCACGACCTCGCGATTGGCCCGAGACGGAGCGCGCGCCCCTCTGCGAGTCTGCTCGGATGGGCGTGCCATGCACACGCGGGAAGGGAACGAGATGACGACGACGGCGACCGGATACATGGCAGGCGACTTCGCGGTGCGGCGGCATGCCGCCCCGACCTCGGTCGGCGAGCGCGAGCGCATTCTCGAGGACCCGGTGTTCGGCCAGCGCTTCACTGACCATATGGCGATCGCGGAATGGAGCGCAGACAGCGGCTGGCACGACCTGCGCGTGGAGCCCATGGGGCCGCTTCCGCTCCATCCTGCAAGCGCCGTCCTGCACTACGGGCAGGAGATCTTCGAAGGCCTCAAGGTCTACCGCCACCCGGATGGCCGGCTCGTCACGTTCCGCCCGGAGATGAATGCGCGGCGGATGGCGCGCTCGGCGGAGCGGCTCGCCCTGCCGGTCCCGCCAGAATCGCTGTTCCTCGCGGCGGTCGACGCGCTCGTCGCGCAGGACGCGGAATGGGTTCCCGCGCGGCCCGGCGCGAGCCTCTACCTGCGTCCGTTCGTCATCGCGTCGGAGGCGTTCCTCGGCGTGCGGCCGGCGAAGCAGGCGCTCTTCGGAGTGATCGCCTCGCCCGCCGGCGCCTATTTCTCGGGCGCGAGCGAGGGCGTCTCGCTCTGGCTCTCGACGGACTTCTCGCGCGCGGGGCGCGGCGGCACGGGAGCCGCGAAATGCGGAGGGAACTACGCGGCGTCGCTCGCCGCCCAGCGCGAGGCCGAGGCGCACGGCTGCGCACAGGTGCTCTTCACCGATGCCGAGACGCACACCTGGGTCGAGGAAGCCGGCAGCATGAACATCTTCTTCGCCTTCGCCGACGGCTCGATCGTCACGCCCCCTGCCGAGGGGACGATCCTCGAGGGCGTCACGCGCGACAGCGCGCTCGCGCTCGCGGCCGACCTCGGCCACCGGGTCGAGGAGCGCCCCGTGAGCGTCGGCGAGTGGGCCAGGGCGGCCGCGGACGGCACCCTCACCGAGGTGTTCGCGACGGGAACCGCCGCTGTCGTGACGCCCATCGCCCGTCTCGTCTCGCCCGAGCGCGTCATCGAGACGCCGACCGCGGGCTTCGGCCCGATCGTCGTCCGGCTGCACGACGAGCTGACCGGCATGCAGTTCGGAACCGTCCCAGATCGATTCGGATGGCTGCGGGAGGTCGGTCGCGCGCCGGCCGCCTGACGGCGGGCCATCCACCGCGCGTCTCGCAAGCGGCGGATGGCCCGATGCCCGTCAGGCGCGCTCGACCGGGAGCCAGAGCTCGCACCGGGCGTGGGTGAACGCGGCGTCGTGCTCGAGAACGGCCACGATGGACGGCCCCGGGCGCAGGCGCCAGGGGTTCGACGGGAACCACTCCGCGGCGGTCGCAGCCCACATGTCCTGCAGCGCCTTCGGATGCGGGCCGTCGCTCGTGAAGACGGCCCAGCTGCCGGCGGGCACGGCGATCGCATCGAGGTCGTCGGGAGCGTCGACGTCATCCGAGATCGCGACACCGTGCAGGTAGGTCAGGTCGCTGCCCTCCGCGCTGTCCTGCTCGATGTCGTCGGTCACCTGGAGGATGCCCGCCGGCTCCGTGTCGCCGAGCGCCTTGAGACGCACGTGCTCTTCCATCGGGATGCGGGCGATGTGCTCCTGGATGTGCGGGTTGACCCCCTCGTGAATGAGCGGGACGCGCGTGGCGTGGCCGACCAGCCGGAGTGCGGGGCGTTCGATGAGGCGGACGTGCATGGGGGTGCTCCCTTCGACGGTCAGGCGGAACCTGAGCTGCTGTTGACTGCGGAAGGGGCCGCCGTCGCGACGTGCCTCGCTCGGGCCGACGCCGTGCACGCTGCGGAACGCCCGCGCGAACGCCTCGGTCGATCCGTAGCCGTACCGCACCGCGATCGCGAGCAGGTCGCTCGACGACTCCGCGACATCCGCCGCGGCCAGCGTCATGCGCCGCCTCCGGACGTATTCCGAGACCGGCATGCCCGAGAGCGAGGAGAACATCCGTCGCAGGTGGTGCTCCGTCGTGCCGTGGGCGTGCGCTACGGCGGCCACGTCGATCTCGTCGTCGGGCGTGCGCTCGACGGCGTCGATCAGGTCGTTGAGTGCGGCGATCATGGCCCCTCCTTCCGCATCGAGTCTCGTTCGCACGACCGGTGCTCCGCCCGACCGTTCCGGACCGATCCGGTCGGGCGCTACCGCAGCGCCTCGCGCGCGAAGAGGGCGATGTCGGCGCTTCCCTCGCGCGTGAGCCGCTCGCGCCATCCGAAGAGCACCCCGAGCAGGTCCTCCGTCCGCCCGGCGACGCTCGCGATGTCGTCGCGGTCGAACTCGCCGCTCGGGTGCTGCCATCCCGCCATCGTGAGCCCGAAGGCGATCGCGCGCCACCGCTCATCCGCCGGGGTGCCGTCGGCGAGCGAGAGGAACAGGAGCACGGCCGCGTCGACCTCGGCGTCCTGCAGCTTGCGGTAGAGCCCGCGCGCGACGAGTCGCAGCAGCCTCCGCGGGTGGCCGAGCGCCTTCTTCGCCTCTGCGCCCAGCAGCAGGCGCCCCTTCTGCACGCGCACGAGTCCGAGGCGCTGCGCCGTCTCGCGCAGGTTCGCGATCGGCGGCGTGAGGTCCTCGCGGTTGCCCTTGCCGATCCAGTCCTCGATCCAGCCGAGCGCGGTCATGCCGTCGAGCACGACGTCGGGCGGCAGCCAGCCCGCCGAGGTGAGGTCGATGCCGCCCGCGCCGACGGCATCCACGAGCCATGCGAAAGGGCGGATCAGCCGCTCGGCCGTCGCATCGTCGAGGTCGGTGGGCGCGAGCACGCCGGTGCGATAGAGATGCTGGCGGAGCTCGGAGCGGATGGCCGGAGGCAGCGTCCCGGCGAACGCGACGATGGGCGACTCGAGGTCGACATCGCCCGGCGGGCGCAGCTCGTCGGCCTTGACGAGGCCCGACATGTCGTACGGGTGGACGCCCGAGCCGCTGGGGTTGAAGAGCAGATTGAGCTCGGCCTGGATCGACGGCGGGTCGAAGAACGTGGGGTCCGCCGGCGCCCAGGGCCCGACGGTGTCGGCGACCCACTGCCGGATCTCGTCGTGCTCGGGGTGGTCGGGGTCGGCCCAGATCGCGCACTTCTCCTGATACCCCTCCGCGCCGCCGGAGTCCTCCCACGGCCCGCGATTGCGCCCCGTGCGCAGAAGCACGGGCGGGGCCTCGGCGATCGGCGTCATCTCGTGGTTGATCTCCACGAGGTGGTGCCACGTGTCGCCGAAGTCGTAGATGTAGGCGAGCGGTGACTCCTCGAGGGCGCCGAGGATGGTCCACTCGTCCTCATCGAGGATCTCCGGATCGTCGGACGACGGCTGCCCCCACCGCAGCGGCGGGCGCGGGGTCAGGTCCTCGGTGAGGGGCAGCCCCTCGAAGGTCTCGTGTCGATGGGTCTCGCGCCAGCCCAGCATCACCTGGATCGCCATGTGCAGCTGGCGGATGGTCATCTGGCCGTCGATCTCGAACTCGCGCCAGATCTCCGGCTCGACGTCGCGCAGGGTGACGCGGAGGTAGAGGCGCTCGTCCGGTTCCATGGGTCGATCGTACGGACAGGCCGCGGCCCAACGTTGGGCCAGGGCCCTTGCCGCTGGTGCGCCGCGGCCCTACCGTGCTGTGCGAGGAGTCGACGCGCTCGACGCCGGAGGAGTGCCCATGACCGCCATCACGCCCCGGAGCCGGCCCTGGCTGCTGCGCCGCTGGGCCGCCCTCGCCGGGATCGTGTTCGGAGGGGCGCTCGCCCTCGCGTTCGCGCGCGGCTTCTCGGACGCCGCCGAGGTCGCTCAGGTGCTCACGGCGGCCGGCTTCGTCTACCTCGGCGCCGCGGCGCTCGGCCGGCCCGGCCTCGCGTGGCCGCTCTTCGGCGTCACCTTCGTGCTCATCGGCGCAGGAGCCCTCGTCGACGGATTCGACCCGTTCTGGGCCCTGGTCGTCCTCGCGATCGCGCTCGCCGTCGTCGGCGTCCTGCGCGGAGCCATCCGGCCGCCGTGGGGGCTCCCGCTGCAGGCCGCTGCGATGGCCGCGATCATCGGGATCGCGCTCGTCGTCGCGGCGCTCGGTCAGCCGTGGGCGGGAGTGCTCGTCGGGCTCGGGCTGCTCGGGCACGCGGTGTGGGATGCGCGGCACCTGCGCGCCCGGCGCGTTGTCGCGCCATCCATGGCCGAGTTCTGCTGCGCTCTCGACGCGCTGCTCGGCGTGGCGGTGATCGGGATGTCCGTGGCCGCGTGAGTCACGGTGACTCGGACACGGTGGATTTGTGACCAACGCCCCTGTCGCAGCGCGGTCTGACCGCCGTTCGGAAACACAGGGCCCTGCTCGGTCAGCGCGCCGATATCGTCGGTGGTCACGGTGCCTTGGCCGAGCGGTGAGGCAGCGGCCTGCAAAGCCGCGCAGGCGGGTTCGACTCCCGCAGGCACCTCGTCCCCATCAAAGGAGAAGCCCGTGAAGCGCGCGATCATGACCGACCCCGAGCAGCTGCGGTCGCTCGAGGGCCAGCAGTACGTCGTGCTCTGCCCGACGGGGCCGGTGGCGGCGTTCTTCGACTCGACGCAGGAGGAGCTCCGCGCGGCGGTGCCGACGGCGCCCTTCCCGACGGTCGGGCACGTGACGCTGCGCGGCTTCTCGGAAGCGCGCCGTGTCGGAGAGCTCCGCAATGAGATCCGGGCCTGGGCGGCGGGGATCCCTCCCATCGAGCTGCAGGTGGACGCCGTCGACGCCTTCCCTGCGCCCTTTCAGATCGTCATCACGCGGCTCGCCCGGACCGCGTCGCTCGTCGACGCCTACTCGAGCCTCACCGACCTCCTCGACGCCACGGAGTTCCGTCGGATCGGCGAGCTGCCCCTGGAGCAGTGGGTCTTCCATCTCTCGCTCATCTACGGCGCAGCGCTCTCCGCGGAGGAATGGGAGACGCTGCGTCGCGGAGCCGTCCGCGACATCCCCTCGGGCCCCAGCGAGACGGTCGCGAGCGTCGAGTTCGTGTGGTTCGAGGGCGGTGCCGAGCACTCCGAGACGATCGCGCTCGGCGTCTGAATCACCGTAATTCACCGTGATTCCCGCGCCGCCCGCGCACGTCACACTGCGACGAGTCGTCGCAGCCCTTCGATCGTCTCGCGCTGATGGTCGAGCGTCTCGATGCGCTCGTCGATGGACGCGAGATGCTCGCGCAGGTAGTCGGCGACGCACGCGTCGAGTCTGACGCCATCGCCGATGAAGCAGGGCAGGATCTTCGCGACGATCGCGAGCGGCAGGCCGGCGTCGAGCAGACGCCGGATGCGGAGCACCGTCTCGACGGAGGCGCGATCGAAGCGGCGGTGCCCCGCCGCGGTGCGAACCGAGGTGATCAGGCCCTGCTGCTCGTAGTAGCGGATCGAGCGGACGCTCGAGCGCGTGCGCTCCGCCAGCTCGCCGATCCCGATCACATCGAGACGCTCCATGTCGATCTCCTCTTGCATCTGACACTGATGTCAGGTCCTACGGTCGCCCCATGACCACGACACACGACGCAACCGCTGCCCTGACGGAAACCTTCCCGCTCGGAGGCGACCTCGCCATCCGCCGGATCGGGTTCGGCGCGATGAGGCTCACGGACGCGACCGGCGACGGCACCCAGGCCGGAGCGCGGATCTGGCGGGCACCCGCTGATCCGGCTGCTGCCGTCGCTGTGCTTCGCCGGGCCGTCGAGCTCGGGGTGCAGTTCATCGACACGGCCGATTCCTATGCCCTGGGCGAGAACGAGGAGCTGATCGCCCGGGCCCTGCACCCCTATGGCGAGGATCTCGTGATCGGAACCAAGGTCGGCAACCTCAGGCCATCGCCGGAGGAGTGGGTCCCCCTGGGGCATCCCGCCTACCTCCGTCAGCAGGTCGAGCTCTCGCTCCGACGGCTCCGTCTCGACCGGATCGATCTCGTCAGCCTCCACCGCCTCGACCCGGCGTACCCCGTCAGCGACCAGGTCGGGGCTCTCGCCGAGCTGCGCGCCGAGGGCAAGATCCGGCACATCGGCCTGTCCGAGGTGTCGGTCGCCGAGATCGACGAGGCCCTCGCGGTCGCGTCGATCGCCGCCGTTCAGAACCTCTACAACGTGGGCGCGCGCGATCACGACCCCGTGGTGGACAACACGGCTGCACGCGGTATCGCGTTCGTGCCGTTCTTCCCGCTCGCGGTCGGCGCCCACACGCGCGCCTCCGGAACGCTCGACGAGGTCGCGCGCAGGAACGGCGTCCTGCCCGGCCAGGTGGCGATCGCCTGGCTCCTCCGTCGCTCTGCGAACGTCGTCCCGATCCCCGGGACCACGTCCATCCGCCATCTGGAGGAGAACCTCGCGGCCTCGCGCGTCGCGCTGAGCGATGACGACCTGATCACGCTCGGCGGCTGAATCACCGTGATTCACTCGCCGCCTGGATGACCTCTACGAGCGGTCGGGGCAGCTCGTCGGGGCGGAGGATCGCGACGAGAGCGGAGGCGTAGCGGAGCTTGCGCCCGCCGATCGACCCCATGAAGCGGTGAAGCACCTCCTCGACGGGGTGCTCGCGGTGGAAGGGCTGACCGCGCAGTGCGCGCCACGCGGGCAGGTCGCCCTCCGCCTCAATGACGGCGAGCACGCGATCGGCTCCCGAGGCGCGGATCAGCTCCTCCTCGAGATCGCGCTCGCACGCGAAGAGAGCGGATGGCTGCGCCGACGAATGCGCGAGCGCGCGCTCGACACGGTGGTGCTCGGGCGCGTCGTAGAGCACGACGACGCGGTCGGCCGCGTGCTCTTCAAGGTGACGCAGGAGGTTCGTGATGCCGTACATGACGACGATCTCGGCCGAGAGCGGGCGGCGCAGGGCCACCGCCGCGGCCTGCAGCGCCGCGCGGTCGCTCTCGCCCTCGACGAGGATCACGGTCCGCGACATGAGGGGACGGTAGCAGGGGAGACGTCAGGGCCGCGGCGGCCCCACCGACTCCCGCTCGATGAGCGGCATGGGCACGAGCTCGTGGCCGAGCTCGCGCTCGCCGAGGATCATCGAGGCGCCGAGGGCGCCGATCTCGGGGTAGGGGAGCCGCGCGGTGGTGAGCCCTGGTCGCTGGTAGCCCGCGAGCACCTCGTCGTCGAACGAGATCACCGAGACGTCATCGGGGATCCGGCGACCGCGCTCGAGGAGCACCTGGTAGACCCCGAGCGCGACCGCGTCGTTCGACGCGAGGATCGCCGTGAGGCCGGGTTCCCGCGAGAGAAGCGCCGCCGCGGCGTCGTAGCCGAGCGCTGGCTGCCAGTCGGCGATGTCCACGCGCGTCGGGACGACCCCCGCCTCGTCGAACGCGCGCTGGATGCCGTCGAAGCGCAGCGCGATGGTCGCGCTTCGCCGGAGGTCCGACACGATCTCATCCGGCAGGTCGCCGACGAGGCCGATCCTCCGGTGCCCCGCGTCCAGAAGGCGCCGCGCCACGGCGTACCCCGCTGCGCGCTCATCGGGCAGAACGCTCGGATGATCCGAGGACGATCGCCCGTTCACGATCGCCACGGGCACGTTCGTCGAGGTCTCCGGCAGGTCGATCATGCGCGCACCCATGAGCCCGATGAGGATGCCGTCGACGCGGTGGTCGATCATCGTCTCGAACGCGTCGGCGAGGGCACCGTCGCCACCGCCGGTCTCGGCGATGAGCACGGTGTGCTCGTGCGCCTTGGCGACCTCGAGCGCTCCGCCGATGAGCCCCGAGGCCTGACGCGTCAGCGTGACCTGATCCGAGATGAATCCGATCGTCTGGGTCCTGCCGCGGCGGAGCACACGGGCAGCCGGATTCGGGCGGTAATCGAGCTCGGCTGCGGCCGCCCGCACGCGATCCGCCGCGGCGGCGGAGAGCCTCGAGCCCGGCCGGTCGTTGAGGATCATGCTCACGGCGGCCTTCGACATGCCCGCGCGCTCGGCGACGTCCGCGAGCGTGGCGCGGCGGCTCTGCTTCGGCATGGCACTCCTCGCTGCGTCCTCACCGACGCCCGTTGCTGAATTGTTTCAGCATATCCCTCGCGCACGGTTCCCGACCATGCTACGGTGCATCTGCTGAACGCATTCAGCACTCCATTTCACGGCACACGATCGGCTCGCGCGAGCCGCCGTGGCCCCATCCGCAGGAGCAACAACGTGGTTGAACTGAGTCGCAGGGCTGCGCTCGCCCTGCTCGGCCTCGGGATCGCCGGCACGGCGATCTCCTGGCCGCGCCTGACCGGTGCCGACATCCCCGGTCGCGGCGACGACGCGCTCACCGTCGCCCTCTTCGGGACCGCCCAGGACGCGGCCGCCCGCCAGTCGCTCGTCGAGGGCTTCCAGCGTCTCCATCCCGGCATCACCGTCCGCATCGTCGCGGTCCAGGGCCAGGACTGGAGCAACTTCTTCGCGAAGATCCTCACGATGGTCGCCGCCGGCAACCCGCCCGACGTCGTGTCGGTCGCGACCGAAGGCACGCAGCTCTTCGCCGAGCGGCTCGCCCACCCGATCGACGACTACGTCCAGCGTGACGCCGCCGACCTCCAGGAGTACTTCGACGACGTCCATCCCTCGCTCATCGAGTCGTTCATGTACAAGGGGAGCCTCTTCCAGCTGCCCGACAACTTCAACGCCGCGAACGTGTACTACAACACGGCTGCGTTCGAGCGGGCGGGTCTCGAGCGACCGCGCGACGACTGGACGGTCGACGACTTCTTCACCGTCGCGCGCACGATGAAGGACTCGGCCGAGGGGAGCTTCCTCCCGTACTTCTGGAACAACCGCCTGTGGGGCGGCGTCGTGCCGTGGCTATACGTCAACGACGCGAGCTTCCTCACCGAGGAGAAGGCGCCGGGTGGCGACTGGCTCTGGTCGCGGTTCTACCCCGGCGAGGCGCCGCGCGGCGGCGGCTATCTGTGGCAGAACGCCGACGCGCTGAACGAGCGCACGATCGAGAGCTTCGAGGTGCTGCAGCGGATGGTCGGCGAGGGCATCGCGGCGAACCCCGCGCAGGGCGGCGGCAACGAGCTCGTCTCGCTCTTCGCCCGCGGCTCGGTCGGGATGACGCCGGCCGGCGGGTTCTGGGTGCAGGGTCTGCATGACGCGGGCTTCGCGAACGACGAGTACGACGTCACGTACTTCCCCCGGATGCGCAGCCAGCGCCACCAGTTCGGCGCGGGTGGGTACGCCATCATGCAGACGTCGCCCCGCAAGGACGAGGCGTGGGAGTGGCTCAAGTACTGCATCTCGACCGAGGGCATGGCGCTCGCCCACCAGAAGCCCGACTCGTCGCTGCCGCGCCGCACCCTGAACGCCGAGCTGTACGGCGGCGAGATCGGACCGAAGCACTGGGAGGTGTTCTACGACACCCTCGACCGCCATCCCGACACTGGGCCCATGCCCGCTCCGCCGCAGCAGGCCGCTGTGGAATCCGCGCTCATCAAGAACGTCGTCTCGACGATCACGAACGGGCCCGGCGGCGTGCGCCGCGGACTCGAGACGATGCAGCGCGACCTCGAACTCGCACTGAAGGGACGCTGATGTCCACCGTCGTCACTCCGCCGCCGAGCACGCGCGCGGCCGTCCTCCCTCGGGGCGTGAAGGGCGTTCGCCCCGAGGCCACGGCCAAGAAGGGCAGTCGCCTGCTCATCTGGGTCTTCCTCGCGCCCACCGTCATCGGCCTGGGCCTGTTCAGCTTCATCCCGATCGTCGGGTCGTTCCTTCTCGCCTTCTTCCGCTGGGACGTCATCACGGCCCCCGAGTTCGTCGGCGTGGACAACTTCGTCGAGCTCGCCGCCGATCCGACCGTGCGCGTGTCGTTCCTCAACACGATCGGCTTCGTCGTCGTCGCGGTGCTGCTCCAGCTCGCGGTCGCCCTCTTTCTCGCCGTGCTCGTCCAGTCGAAGATGCCGAGCTGGCTGCGGACGTTCTTCCGCTCATCCCTCTTCTTCCCGCTCATCCTCTCCGCGGCGTCCGTCTCGCTCGTCATGGCCTACCTGTTCAACCAGGAGTTCGGACTCGTGAACCAGGTGCTCGGATGGTTCGGGGTCGCCAACATCGGATGGCTCACGACGGGATTCGGCGCGAAGATCGTCGTCCTGCTCGTCTACGTCTGGCAGAACTTCGGCTTCACGTTCCTGCTCTTCCTCGGCGGCGTCTCGGCCATTCCGAAGGAGGTCTACGAGGCGTCCTCGCTCGACGGCGCGACCGGGTGGACGCAGTTCCGCCAGATCACGCTTCCGCTCGTGAGCCCGACGATGCTCGTCGCCTCGGTCATGGCGATCATCAACGCGCTGCAGATCTTCGACCAGCCGTACGTGCTCACGCGCGGCGGACCGGGCGACGAGACCCGCACCGCAGTCATGGTGATCTACGAATCCGCCTTCCAGCAGCTCGAGTTCGGGCTCGCCTCCGCGATCGGCATCGTGCTGACCGTCCTGATCATGCTGGTGACGCTCGTGCAGTTCCAGCTCAGCAAGCGCTACGTCTTCTACGGATGAGGAACGACGATGTCCATCCACGCAGTTGAAGCCCGCTCCCCGCGGCAGGCCCTCGCCCAGGTCGGAAAGTACGCGGTGCTCGTCATCGCCGCGTTCTTCACGCTCGCCCCGGTCGTCTGGACGCTCATCACGGCGCTCACGCCGTCGAACCCGGAGACGAACGAGACCGAGTTCGGCCTCGGCGCCTTCGCCGACGTCTTCGCGCAGATCCCCGTCTGGCTCTACACCTGGAACAGCGCGCTCGTCACGCTGCTCATCGCGGCCGGGCAGATGCTCACCGCCGCGATGGCGGGCTACGTGTTCGCGCGGTTCGAGTTCCGCAGCAAGAAGGTCCTCTTCGCGCTCATCCTCGCCACGATGATGGTGCCGATGCAGGTCACGATCGTGCCCGTGTTCATGCTGATCCGCGGCATGGGCCTGGCCGACACGCTCCTCGCGCTGATCGTGCCGATGCTGCCGACCGCGTTCGGGACGTTCCTCATGCGGCAGTACTTCATGGGGCTCCCGCCCGAGCTCGCGGAGGCCGCCGAGATCGACGGCGCCGGGCCGTGGCGCGTCTTCTTCGGGGTCTACCTGCCGCTCGCGGCACCGGGTCTCGCGATCGTCGGGATCCTCGCGTTCAACTACCACTGGAACGAGTTCTTCCGCCCGCTCATCCTCACGATCAGCGAGCAGAACTTCACGCTCCCGCTCGGGCTCGTCACGCTCCAGGGCAACCTCGGCACCGGTTCGATCGCGACCGTCCTCGCAGGCGTCGTGCTCTCGATGATCCCCGCGCTGCTCGTGTTCATCTTCGGCCAGAAGCCGCTTCGCGAGGGCCTTACGGCCGGCGCGGGCAAGTAGCAGCTCCGCACGGTCGTCCCGCGTCCTGCGGGAAGCCGCGCGTCACCCCCTCACGAAAGGACCCCATGTCGGACATCCTCGCCCCGGCCGTCGACCACCCCGATCGAAGCTTCCCGCGGCTTCACCCCCGCCCCGCGCGCGGTTGGGTGAACGACCCCAACGGCATCCTCTTCACGGAGGGGCGGTGGCACCTGTTCTTCCAGTACAACCCCGATTCGGCGCGGCACGAGCTCATCTGCTGGGGCCACGTGAGCTCGCCCGACCTGCTGCGGTGGGACGAGCATCCGATCGCCCTGCGCCCGCAGGAGGGCGGGCCCGATGCCGCCGGCTGCTTCAGCGGCGTCGGCGCGCTCGACGACGGCGTCCCGACCGCGATCTACTCGGGGGTCGTCGGCTTCGACGGTCGCTCGGAGGTCGTGATCGCGCGCGGATCTTCCGACGCCGAGACGTGGGAGCAGACCGGACACGTCGCGGCACGGATGCCGGCCGACCCCGCGATCAGGATGGTGCGGGATCCGTTCCTCTTCGAGCTCGGCGGCCGCCGCTGGGCCCTGCAGGGATCGGGTCTCGCGGGGGATCGAGGCGCGCTACTGCTCTATGCCGCCGACGACCTCGACGCGTGGGAGGAGCACGGTTTCCTGCTCACCTCGGAGGACGAGGTGGCGGCGCAGCTGCCGGCGTGCGAAGGCTGGGAGTGCCCCCAGCTCGTGCGCAGCGGCGACGACTGGGTCGTGCTCGTGTCGCTGTGGCGCGACGGCCAGCCTCATCTCGGTGTCGGCTACATCATCGGCGCGCTCGACATCGATCCCGCCTCGGGCCTGCCCGCGTTCCGCGGGCGCGCTTCGGGGATCCTCGACGAGGGGGCGGCGTTCTATGCGCCGCAAGCCGTGCAGGATGAGCACGGCGACCGCGTGCTCCTGTGGGGATGGGCGCAGGAGGTCGCGGAGGACGGCGCCCGTGCGCGCACCCAGGAGGACAGCGACGCGCAGGGATGGTCGGGGCTGCTCACGTTCCCGCGCGAGCTGAGCGTGCGCGGCGACGACGTCGAGCTCGCACCCGCACGCGAGCTCGACGCGCTCCGGGCCCAGGAGGTCGACCCCGCAGCGCTCCCGGATCAGGCGGAGGTCCGGCTCTCGGGGGAGGGGGCGGCCGACCTGCGCCTGGGCGACCAGGTCGTGTGGCGGGGCGAGCTCGAGGGTGACGACGTGCGCATTCTCATCGACGCGTCGATCGTCGAGGTGCACCCGCGGGGACGCGCATCCGTCACCCTGCGTGCGTATCCCGCGGAGGGGGAGCACTACGCCGTGTCGGCTGAGCCGGGGGTGTCGGCGACCGCGTGGCGGCTGGCGCTGCCCCAGGAATGAGGCTGGTGTCGCCGCGTCTCGCGGCGACTCGCGGGGCGGGCCACCGTGGCAGACAGAGAGACGGCCGGCCATCCTTGCGGATGACCGGCCGTCTCTCATCGGGTCAGGCCGCGTCGCGCTCGCGACGACGGCGGACGACCATCAGGGCCGCACCGCCCGCCGCGGCGACGAGCGCCGCCAGAAGCGCACCCACCGTGATCGACACGCCCGTGGGCGACAGCGAGCCGTCGTCTTCTGGCTGCGGGGCCGGTGTCGGGTCCGCCGGCGCACTCGGCGCGGGGTCGGCGGGGTCGGATGGCGCGGGCTCCGCGGGCTCGCTCGGCTCCGGCTCCGCGGGCTCGCTCGGCTGAGGCGCCGGGTCCGTCGGCTCGGGCTCTGCCGGTTCGCTCGGCTCGGGCGTGGGCTCGGGTGCCGGGTCCGTCGGCATCGGCTCCGGCGTCGGCTGAGGTGCCGGGTCCGTCGGGGTCGGCTCGGGCGTGGGCTCGGGTGCCGGGTCCGTCGGGGTCGGCTCGGGCGTGGGCTCGGGTGCCGGGTCCGTCGGGGTCGGCTCGGGCGTGGGCTCGGGTGCCGGGTCCGTGGGGGTCGGCTCGGGCGTGGGCTCGGGTGCCGGGTCGGTCGGAGTGGGCTCCGGGGTGGGCTCGGGCGTCGGCGTCACCGTCGGGTGCTCCGTGCACAGGCGCGAGTCGGGGTCGCACACGGCCGGCGGCTCCTCGCCCGTCCGGGTGAGGTGGTTCGCCAGCGTGTGATCGCCCTGCTCGTCATACGGGCGCACCTCGACCGTGTAGGTCACCGTGGCCGTGGCCTCCGTGTCCAGCGTTCCCGTGACGTGCAGCACGTCACCGTCGAGGACGGCCGTGAGGCCATCCGCCGTCGGACCCTCGACGAGCTCGGCGTCGTCCAGCACGTCGGCGAGCGAGTCGGTCCAGTCGACCGCGGTCGCGGCCTGGCCGTCGTTCGCGAACGACAGCGTGTACGTCACGCGGTCGCCCGCGTCGACGGCCGTGTCCGATGCCGGGTCGGCCGACTTCTCGGCCGTGATGCGGCCGATGGGCGTCACGGTGCAGTCGGCCCCGTCGCACGTCGCCGGCGGCTCCTCACCCGAGGGCACGAGGAAGTTCGCCGCGACGTCGTTCCCGCGCTCGCCCTCGGCGTTGACGACGACCGTGTAGCGCACGGTCACGACCTGGCCGGCCGCGAGCTCGCCGGTGATCGCGAAGGCGCCGTTCAGCACCTCGGTCACCTGCAGCGCGTCATCGGAGGCCACCGGGGCCTCGCTGAGCGTGGCGTCGTCGAGCACGTCGGCCAGGCGGTCGATGTGCGCGACGGTCGCGGGGCCCTCGCCCTGGTTGTCGAACGTCAGGGTGTAGGTGAGCTCCGTGCCGGTCACGATCGGGTCGGACGACGCCTCGACGGCCTTGCCGGTGAGCAGGCGCCCGATGGGCGTCACCGTGCAGTCGGGGTGCTCGCCGTCGGCCGGCTGACACGTCGGCTCGGTCGGCGGCTCCTCGCCCGCCGGCAGCAGGAAGTTCGCGGCGATGTCGTCGCCGCGCTCGCCGTCGGCCTTCACGGTCACCGTGTACATGACGGTCTCGACCGAGCGCGGTGCCACCTCGCCCGTGATCGCGATCGTGTCGCCGTCGCGGATGGCCGTGAGGGCTCCCGCGGTCGGCTCGACGGTCACGTCGGCGTCGTCGAGCACGTGGACGAGGTGGTCGACCTCGTCGACGCTCGCGGGCGCCTCGCCCGTGTTCTCGAAGTGGAGCGTGTAGGTCAGCTCGGTTCCCGCGGCGACGGGCGTCGCGGATGCCTCGACCGACTTCCACGAGGCGAGCTCGGGAACGGGGTGCTCGGTGCACGACACGAGGGCGTCGTCGCACGACGGCTCCTCGAGGTCGCTCGGCGCGAGGACGTTGGCGAGGCGGTTGTCGCCGCGCGCGCCATCTTGCCCGACCTCGACCGTGTACGCGACGGTCGTGACCTGGCGCGGCTCGAGCGTGCCCGACACGCGCAGAGCGTCTCCGTCGATCACCGCGTCGAGCACCGCGGAGGACGGGTCGTCGACGAGGGCCGCGTCATCGAGCACACCGGACAGGTCGTCGACGTAGTCGACGCCCCCGGCCGCCGTGCCGTCATTGCGGAACTCGAGCGTGTAGGTCACGCGCTGGCCCGCGACGACCGTCTCGCCCGTCGCCGGATCGGCCGACTTGGCGGCCGAGATCGCGGGCATGGGGGTCGACGTGCAGTCGTCGCCGCTCTCGCACGAGGTGCTCGGGGTCTCACCCGGCGCCATGAGGAAGTTGTCGGCGCGGTGGTCGCCGCGTTCGGCGGCGGCCCTGACGGTGACCGTGTAGGTGATCGTCGCGGTCTTGCCCGCGCCGATCGTGCCGCCGATCGCGAAGCGGCCGTCCTGCACCTCGGTCACCGTGACCGACTCCGTGTCGGACGACGGCTGGGTCGTCAGATCGGCGTCGTCGAGCACGCCCGAGAGGTCGTCCTCACGGGCGACGGGCGCGGTCGTCTCGCCCGTGCCCGTGACGGTGATCTCGTAGGTGAGCACCGTGCCCTCGCCGACCGGATCGGTCGACGCGGTCACCGACTTCGCGTACTCGACGGCCGCGATGGGCGTCGTCGTGCAGTCGGGGAAGCGCGCGGCGTCGGGCTCGCACACGGGCTCGGTCGGCGGCTCCTCGCCCGCGGGCAGGAGGAAGTTCGCCGCGATGTCGTCGCCGCGCTGCCCATCCGGCTTCACGGTCACGGTGTACCGCACCGGCACCGTGGCGCCGGGAGGGACCGTGCCCGTGATGGCGATGCGGTCGCCGTCGCGCACGACTGTGAGCGTGTCGGACGACGGCTCGACGGTGACCCTGGCGTCGTCGAGCACGTGCACGAGGTGGTCGACCGCGTCGACGGTCGCATCGGCCTCGCCGTCGTTCGCGAACCACAGCGTGTACTCGAGCGTCGAGCCGGCGACGACGGGGTCGTCGTCCGTCTTGACGGTCTTCCACCACGTGAGGTTCGCCGCCGGGATCTGCGCGAAGTCGCAGCTCGGTGCGCCGGACGCGGTGTCGGCCTCGGGCACGCACGCGGTGTTGCGCAGGACGTTGTCGCCCGTGCCTCGGAAGTCGACCGTGTACTCGATCGTCACCGTCCGGCCCGACGCGAGAGCGCCCTGCCACGTGAGATAGCGCTCGCCGTCGAAGACGGGCTGCGGGTCGACATCGGACGTCGCGGTGCCGAAGACCGCGTCGTCGAGCACGTCGACGAGGTCGTCCTCGACGCGCGCGGGCTCCTCGGCCGTGAAGGCGCCGGGGCCCACGTTCGTGAGCTCGATGCGGAATGTCGCGGTCTCGCCGACGGCGGGGAGCTCCTCGGTGACCGCGGTCTTCACGACCTTCAGCTTCGGGAGCAGGTGCACGGCCTCCGCGCAGGGCTCGCCCGTCGTCGGGTCGACGCCGCCGTCGGCGGGGTCGCAGCTCGGGGTCGCCGGGTTCTCGGGGTCGTTCGGCTCCCACGCGACGTTGCGCGCGGTGCCGTCTCCGCCGGCCTTCACCGTGGTCGTGTAGGTGATCTCGACGGCGTCGCCCGCGGCGAGGGGCCCGGTCCACGACAGCAGCGGCTCGGCGTAGGCGAGGTCGCCCTCGCGGTCGGCTCGCGCGTCGTCGTTGTACGCGGCATCGTCCAGCACGCCCGAGAGGTCGTCGAAGACGACGGCCGGGTACGCGTCGGTGTACGCGGTGGCTCCCGTGTTCCGCGCGCGGACCGTGTAAGTGACCGTGTCGCCAGGGCGCGTGTCCGCGGTCGCGTCCGAGATCTTCTCGATCGCGAGGTGGGGCAGGGCGATCGAGAGCGCGTGGTCCTCGACCTCGCCCGTCGTCGTCATCCCCACGGGCGAGGCGACGCCATCCGCCGTCTGGGCGATGCGGATGCGCGCGAAGCTCGCGCCGTCCTGCGCGTCCATCGGCACGGTCCATGCCAGGTCGACGGACGAGCCGACGCACTCGACCGCTCTGGAGCGCTCGCCGTCGTCGAAGGCGCCGTTGCGGTTCCAGTCGATCCAGGCCGCGACGAACCCGGGCCCGGTGCAGGACACGTCCTCGATCACGTAGGGCTCCCCGGGCGTCACATCGATCGATCCGATCGCGGCCACCGCGTCCTCATCGGCCTGGGCGGTGCGGTCGTCCGCGTCGGCGGCCGCGCTGAACTGGTGGCCGTTGTCCGAGTCGACGATCGCGCCGAGGCGCGTGCGCGGCTGGCTCTGGGTCGCCAGCGCGAACGACGACGAGGAGACGTTCGTCTCACCCACCGGCACCTCGCCGCCGGTCCAGGCGCGCTCGAAGAGGGCGCCGGCAGCGCCGTAGCTCTCGGGGGCGTCGCCGAAGTCGGCCTCGAGGACGACGCCGAGCGCGACGGCGCTCTTGCCGCCGCCCTTGACCGTCACGGCGGCGCCGGTCGCGCCGTCCATGTAGCCGATCGCCATCGGGCCGCTGCCACCCCGCTGTCGCGAGGAGCACTGCTCGGCATCGGGGTGCAGGCGCAGGGTCTTGTCGGTGGCGAGGGTCGCCAGCACGTTCGTGTCGCAGCTGCGCGCCCGCTCGATCACGCGCCAGGTCGTGGCGGCCTCGTCGGGCTTGGCCTGGACGTACTCGCCCTGGCTCCGGTTGCTCGACTCCGCATCGGCGACGACGAGGCCGCCGAGCGGCACGAGGGCGCCGTTCAGGCGCGTCTCGCACGAGAAGTGGAAGCTCACCGTCGCGCCGTTGTCGCGGTTCACGAGGCCGTACACCATCTGGTTCGCGGAGCCCGCGCCGCCGATGTTGTACAGGTCGTCGAGCGAGTCGCCGCTGTAGTCGCCCGAGCGGTACGCCGCGACGCTGCCGACGACATCCGTGATCGTGCACGTCGTCGTGAGCTCCTGGCCCGCGATGTCGCGCGTGCTCGTCGCGGTCGTCCCGTTCGTGATCGGAGCGCCGCTCGCGCCCCATTCGATCCAGTCGATGGCGCCGATGTGCCGGCCCGATCCGCCCTCCGCATACGTCGCCGCAGCGGGCTCCGCGACGACGAGCGCGCCCGTCGCTCCGACAAGCCCTGCGACGAGCGTCGTGATGACGGCCATCGCGCCGCGTCGCGTCCTGCGTCGTCGTCCGTCACGGCGCCTTCCGCGCACGCCGAACGTCGGTGTCTCCGTTTTCACCGGTGCCTCCCCAGACAGCCTCTTTTTCGAGAGGGCAGGAGACACGGCGCGCTCCAGAGCGCACGGCGCCAAGCCGAGATGACCGTCGGCCCCAGACCGAACGATCGCATGGGCGTGCGAGCACGCCGAGATTCCCCAACCCCGCCTTCGACCCTATGGGGACTTCTGCCCAGCTGCCGTCCGCACACAGCGGATCTGCAGGTTCGCCCCGCTTTTTCGCCCGCGCATTCACCCCGCCTCACCCCGCGGGCGTGTCGGGAAGCGTCCGCGGCCATCGCGCGTTGCCGCTCGTGCCGCCATCCGCTCGACAGGAGGACTCCCATGACCTCGGCCATCCCGCTGCCCGCTGACCCCGCGGTCGACGACGCGGTCCTCGACAACCCGGCCTGGTCATCCCTCACCGGCCCGCACGCGCACTTCGCGATCGGCAACGAGCTTGTGAAGCACTACCCGGCCGACGTCTCGCCGTTCGTCGGCGTGCGCTCGTGGAGCGACCCCGACGTGTGGGACGCGCTTATCGACGTGTTCGGGCCCGGCGCGCCCGTCACGATCTCGAACGCCGACCCCGAGCTCCCGAGCGGATGGGCCGAGCTCGGCCGCGGCTCGGGCGTCCAGCTCGTCGAGACGGATCGGCTCGCGCCCGTGCCCTTCGATGAGGCCGTCGAGCTCGGCGCGGGCGACGTCGCCGACATGCTCGCGCTCGTCGAGCGCAACCAGCCCGGCCCGTTCCTGCCGCGCACGCACGAGCTCGGCCGCTACGTCGGCGTCCGACGGGATGGCCGCCTCGTCGCGATGGCGGGGGAGCGCCTGCACCCGGCCGGCTGGACCGAGATCAGCGCCGTGTCGACCGACGAGGCCTACCGCCGGCAGGGTCTCGCGTCGCGGCTCGTGCTCGATGTCGCCTTCCACATCCGCGAGCGCGGCGACCGGGCCCTCCTGCATGCGGCGGCCGACAACGTCGGCGCGGTCCGCGCCTACGAGAAGCTCGGGTTCGCGCTGCGCCGCACGTCGGAGTTCCTCACGGTGCAGACGCCCGAGCGCTGACCGGGCCTCCCCGACAGCAGCGCGACGACCTACACTGGTGGCCATCCGCTCCCTCGACGAGGAAGGAGCTCCATGTCGTCGCCGTGGCTGCGCAGCGAGGGCGTCCGCGCCTCGCGGCTCCTCGTCGAGCGCGCGCACGATGAGCTCCTCGCCGGCAACAGCGCGGATCCGCGCCTCGCGCAGGTGCGGCCCCTCGTGCGGGAGTCGTGGCGGAGGTCCGTCGGCAGCGCGGTGGGAGCCGAGGCGCTGCCCGCTCTCGAGCTGACCGGAGCCGCCCTCGAGGAGTACCGGCGTGCCCATCCGCTCGCGGGCGCGCTCGCGCTCATCCGCGGGCTCCTCCTCCCCGGCGAGGCCGACGAGGCGGGCGTCGTCGTCGCGGTCGGCGATGCCGCCGGCCGCCTCCTCTGGGTCGAGGGCGACCGCCGCGTGCGCGCGCTCACGGGACACATGGGCTTCGTCGAGGGCGCGAACTGGGCCGAGGACCGGGTCGGCACCGCGGCACCCGGCACGGCGCTCGCCCTCGGGAGGTCGGTGCAGGTGCGCGGCGCCGAGCACTTCAACCGCTTCGTGCAGCCGTGGTCGTGCACGGCCGCCCCGGTCAGAGACCCCGAGAACGGCCGCCTCATCGGGGTCATCGACGTGACCGGCGGCGACGAGGCGGCGACCCCGCAGGCGCAGCTGCTCGTCGACGCCACGGCGCGCGCGGTCGAGGGCGAGCTCCTGGTCGCCCGGCTGCGCGCGCAGAGGGAGCCGTCGCGGAAGCCGCGTCGACGCGTCGAGACGGCGCAGCGCGCGACGCTCAGCGTGCTCGGCCGCGATCGCGCGCTGCTCACCCTCGCCGGAGACGGCGGCGAGCGCGTCGTCGAGCTCGGCATGCGCCACGCCGAGCTCGTGCTCATGCTCGCGACCCACCGTCAGGGGCTCACGGCAGAGCGGCTCGCCGAGCTCGTGTACGGCGACCCCGCCGCGATCGGCACGCTGCGGCCCGAGATGGTGCGGCTGCGCAAGCTGCTCGAGCGGACGGCGCCGGCGCTCGTCCCCGAGTCCCGCCCGTATCGGATGGCGGGCGAGATCGAGACCGACGCGCAGCAGGTGCTCTCGCTCCTCGATCGCGGCGCCCACCGCGTCGCGCTCGCAGCCTACCGGGGCGACGTGCTGCCCGACTCGGCGGCACCGGGCGTCGAGGAGCTGCGCGAGACCATCCGCTCGTCCCTGCGGGAGGCGCTCCTCGCGGAGGCCGGCGTCGACGTGCTCCTCGCGTACACCGACACCGCGGCGGGCGCCGACGACGTCGAGGCGCTGCGGCAGGTGCTGCGGATGCTCCCGGCCCGGTCGCCGCGGCGCGCCGGCGTCGTCGCGCGGCTCGTGGCGCTCGAGTAGCCCTCCCGCGCGCAATCCGATGCAACCTCCGGCGACGTAGCGTGACGGCACAGCCACGCGGGGGCATCCCCGCGACGTCGCGCAGTCGAAGGAGACAGCAATGACCATCGTGGAAGAGGGCGTCTCGAGCGTCTACGCCGCCCCGGGCGAGAAGGGCTCCGTCGCCCAGTACCGCGCTCGCTACGGCCACTACATCGGCGGGGAGTTCGTCGCCCCGGTCAAGGGCGAGTACTTCGAGGACATCTCGCCCGTCAACGGCAAGCCGTTCTGCGAAGTCGGCCGCGGCACCGCCGAGGACATCGACCGCGCCGTCGAGACGGCGTGGAAGGCGTTCGCGTCGTGGCGGCACACGAGCCCCGCCGAGCGCAGCGTCATCCTCAACCGGATCGCCGACCGCATCGAGCAGAACCTCGAGGCGATCGCCGTCGCCGAGACGTGGGAGAACGGCAAGCCCGTGCGCGAGACGCTCGCGGCCGACATCCCGCTCGCGGTCGACCACTTCCGCTACTTCGCGGGCGTGCTGCGTGCGCAGGAGGGCGGGATCAGCCAGCTCGACGAGAACACCGTCGCGTACCACTTCCACGAGCCGCTCGGCGTCGTGGGCCAGATCATCCCGTGGAACTTCCCGATCCTCATGGCGACGTGGAAGCTCGCGCCCGCGCTCGCCGCGGGCAACTGCGTCGTCCTCAAGCCCGCCGAGCAGACGCCCGCGTCGATCCTGTTCCTCTTCGACCTCATCGGCGACCTCCTGCCGGCGGGCGTCGTGAACATCGTGAACGGCTTCGGCATCGAGGCCGGCGCTCCGCTCGCGTCGCACAAGCGCATCCGCAAGGTCGCGTTCACGGGCGAGACGACCACCGGGCGCCTCATCATGCAGTACGCGTCGCAGAACCTCATCCCCGTGACGCTCGAGCTGGGAGGCAAGAGCCCGAACATCTTCTTCGAGGACGTCGCGTCGGCGCAGGACGCGTACTACGAGAAGGCGAAGGAGGGCTTCGCGATGTTCGCCCTGAACCAGGGCGAGGTCTGCACGTGTCCGTCGCGCGCGCTCATCCAGCGGTCGATCTACGACACGTTCCTGTCGGATGGGCTCGACCGCGTCTCGAGGATCCGGCAGGGCAACCCGCTCGACCCCGAGACGATGATCGGCGCGCAGGCGTCGAACGACCAGCTCGAGAAGATCCTGTCGTACATCCAGATCGGCAAGGACGAGGGCGCGAAGGTCCTCGCGGGCGGCGAGCGCGTCGACCTCGGCGGCGACCTCACGGACGGGTACTACGTGGCTCCGACCGTGTTCGAGGGGCAGAACAGCATGCGGATCTTCCAGGAGGAGATCTTCGGCCCCGTCGTCTCGGTCACCGGCTTCGACACGTACGACGACGCCATCGCGACCGCGAACGACACCCTCTACGGCCTCGGCGCGGGGGTATGGAGCCGGAGTGCCGACCTCTGCTACCGTGCTGGTCGCGCGATCGAAGCAGGGCGGGTGTGGACGAACACCTACCACCAGTACCCGGCGCATGCCGCCTTCGGCGGCTACAAGCAGTCGGGTATCGGTCGGGAGAACCACCTGCGTATGCTCGATCACTACCAGCAGACGAAGAACCTTCTCGTCTCCTATGCGGAGGGGCCCATGGGCTTCTTCTGATCCGATCGGATCCGCCCGGGCGGGATGACCCGAATCCCCGCCCGGGCGTCGGATCCCCGCGACGACGACGTCGCGGGTGCACAGGGAAGGAGGAGGGATGTCCGAGGAGCTCAGCAGGGTCGCGGTGACCGAGGCGGCGGCTGCTCTTCTGCGCACGCTCACGGCCCAGCACGGGCCGCTCATGTTCCACCAGTCGGGCGGGTGCTGCGACGGCTCGTCGCCCATGTGCTATCCGGTCGGGATGTACCTGACCGGCACGGGCGATGTGCTGCTCGGGACGATCGACGCGGGTCTCGACGACCCGATCGAGGTCTACATGTCGGAGTCGCAGTTCGAGTACTGGAAGTACACGCACCTCACGATCGACGTCGTGCCGGGGCGCGGGGGAGGGTTCAGCGTCGAGTCGCCCACGGGCATGCGGTTCCTCATCCGGTCTCGCATGCTCACGGAGCCCGAGCTGGAGCACTTCGGCCTGACGCCGCGGGCGTAGCCGCACGCCGGGAGTGCGGCCCTGCTCACGCCGCCCCTGCAGACACGCTCCTGCTCACGCCGCCCGGCTCACGCCGACCCCTGCATGCATGTCTCGCTCGTGGCGGGTATCGGGGCGCCGAACCGACGGCGAGTGAGACATGCAGATCTGGGCTGCCGTTACCGGCGCCGCGTGAGGGAGCCGAGGGCGCGCACCGCGAGGACGCCTGCGAGCACCCACGGCCCGACGACGATGATCGGGTCCATCCACGCGTGGCGGAGGTCGATGCGGCCGCGGCCGATGCGCGACCCGACGGGGCGCCGGCTCCACTCTCCCCGCACGCCCGTCTGCGTGATCGGGTTGTCGGGATGGCGCGACGCGAGCGAGCGCACGTGCGCGCCGATCGACTCCACGCGGTCGCCGAGCACGAGCAGCAGCCAGTGCCGCAGCTTGCCCTCGCTGTACCGTGCGTAGGCGATCCGGCGGATCCTGCCCGAGAGCCCGTGCAGCGGCTGGGCGGTGCCGAACACGGGCGGCAGCTGCGGATGCTCGATCGAGTGCTCGCGCGCGGGGTCGGACATCCGATCCTCGAGCGCCCAGGGCGCGGCGAGTTCCTGCGGGTCGAGCTCGTGCTCCTCGCGCCATCCGTCCTCGAGCTCGATCCCCCAGCCGGGGATGCGCGGGCGGAGCGCGTCGACGGGCTGCGTCATGTCCATCCTCCTCAGTCGTCCGAGACCTCGACGACGGTCTTGATGCAGTCGTCGAGCTTCGCCGAGACCATGTGATAGCCGTCGACGATGTCGTCGAGCGGCAGCCGGTGCGTCACGAGCTCTCGCGGCGCCAGTCGCCCGGCGCGCACGTGGTCGAGCAGGGCGGGCCACATCGCGCGCACGGGCGTCTGATTGGCGCGGATCGTGAGCCCCTTGTTCATCGCGTCGCCGAACCGGACGGCGCTGTGCAGCGGGCCGTACGCTCCGATCACGGCGACGTTGCCGCCCTTGCGCACGCCGTCGATCGCCCAGTTCAGCGCGACCGGAGAGCCGCCCTGGAGCTTGAGCTTCGAGGCGGTCACGTGCTGCAGCCATCCGCCGTCGGCCTCGGCACCCACGGCGTCGATCACGACATCGGCCCCGAGGTGGTCGGTCTCGCGCTTGAGGTGCAGCACGGGATCGCCGATCTCCGACAGGGCGTGCGTCTCGGCGTACGCGAACGAGCGCGCCTTCTCCAGCCGGTAGTCGAGGTGGTCGAGCACGAGCACGCGGCCCGCGCCCATGAGCCAGGCCGAGCGTGCCGCGGCGAGCCCCACGGGGCCCGCGCCGAAGACCGCGACGGTGTCGCCCTCCTCGATGTGCCCGAGCCGCGCGCCGAAGTAGCCGGTCGTGAACGCGTCGGTGAGCATGAGCGCGTCCTCGTCGCTCAGCCACTCGGGGATGACCATGGGCCCGACGTCCGCGAACGGCACGCGCACGCGCTCCGCCTGACCGCCGTCGTAGCCGCCCGCCGTGTGCGAGTAGCCGTAGATGCCGCCCACCGCCGTCGCGTTCGCGTTTACGCTGTGGCAGTTCGAGAAGAGGCCCTGCCGGCAGAACGCGCACGACCCGCAGAAGATGTTGAACGGCACCATGACCCTGTCGCCAACCGCGAGGCGCTGCACCGAGCCGCCGACCTCCTCGACGACGCCGATGAACTCGTGGCCGAACGTGTGCCCGATGCGCGTGTCCGGGAGCATCCCGTGCAGCAGGTGCAGGTCCGACCCGCAGATCGCGGCCCGCGTCACGCGGACGATCGCATCGTTCGGATGCTCGATGCGCGGGTCGGGCTTCTCCGTCACCTGGAGCTTGTACGGACCTCGGTACGTCAGCGCCTTCATGTGTCCTCCTCGTCGCGTCGAGTCTGCGCAGGGCGCTCGGATGGCGCGAGGGGGTTGCGGATGACTCGGCGCTGTGCGACGCCGCGCGTAGCACGACGGGTCGGCGGATGTCCATGGCTTGGATGGCGACGGAGCACGCGAGAGCGTCGGACCATGGCCGGATCTCCTGACCCCCGGACCCTGTGGGCCGCGCGCGGCACGTACGCGACGCGCACCGCGTGGGCCGGTGCGCTCTTCGGCATGGGCCTTGTCGCCTTCGTCGACGAGGCCGTGTTCCACCAGATCCTGCACTGGCACCACTTCTATGACCGCGGCACGCCCGCGGCCGGTCTCGTGTCGGACGGGCTCTTCCACGCCTTCAGCTGGTTCGGCACCGTGGCCGGGCTGTTCCTCCTCGCGGATGTCGCGCGGCGCGGGGCGCTCTGGACGCCGCGCTGGGTCGGCGGAGCACTGCTGGGCGCCGGCGCCTTCCAGCTGTACGACGGCACGATCCAGCACAAGGTGCTCGGGCTCCACCAGATCCGGTACGTGGACGATGTCCTGCCCTACGACATCGTCTGGAACGCGATCGCCGTCCTGCTGCTCGCGGCGGGCCTCGTCCTCGTCGTCCGCACGCGCCCGGCCGCCGCGTGGGCCCACGTCGAGCGATGACGCCGATGTCCGGCGGCCACGCGCACGCCCACGGGGCGGGAGTCCCGCTCGACGTCGTCGTCCTCGCACTGGCAGCGCTCGCGGTCGCGTCGTATGCGGCAGGAGCGATCGCCTCGCGGCGCGGCGGGCGGCCGTGGCCCGTGCACCGGATGGTCCTCTGGTGCGTCGGCATCGCGGCCGCGACCGCGCCGGTCGTCGAGCCGTTCGCCTCGACGGTTCACGGCAGCTTCGTCGGACACGCGTGGGGCCATGTCGTGGGCGGCATGCTGGCGCCGATCCTGCTCGTGCTCGCCGCACCCGTCACCCTCGCTCTCCGCACGCTCCCCGTCACGCCGGCGCGGCGGCTGTCGCGCCTGCTGCGCAGCGCGCCCGTGCGCGTGCTCGCGCACCCCGTGACCGCGGCGCTCCTCTCCTCGGGCGGCCTGTGGCTCATCCATCTCACGCCGCTGCACGAGGCGATGCAGGCGAGCCCGTTCGTGCACCTCGTCGTGCACGCGCACACCGTCGCGGCCGGCTATCTCTTCACGGCCGCGCTGGTCGGCGTCGACCCGAACCCGCACCCGAGCCGATGGACGACGCGCGCGATCGTGCTCGTCCTCGCGATGGCATCGCACGCGGTTCTCGCGAAGCTCCTCTACGCGCATCCCCCGGGTGCGACCTCCGTCGCCGACGAGCGGCTCGGCGCGCTCACGATGTACTACGCGGGCGGGGTCGTCGAGCTCGGGCTCGTCGTGCTCCTCTGCGCCCGCTGGTATCGCGAGAGCGGGCGCCGCGTCGCGATCGGCGCGGCCGATCGGCTCAGTCGAGCACGCCCATCACCTGCAGCACGAACTGCAGGATCACGAAGGCGATGATGACGATGCCGAACCACGAGAACCGGCGCTTGAGGCGCCGGCCCGGCTCGGCCACTCCGCGCGGCGGAGGCGTGAGGGGCGCGGCCGCCGAGAAGGCGGGCGCCTCGTGGTGCCCCGAGGCGATCGGACGCGGCACCCCCGTGCCCGCTGCGAACCGCTCGTCACGCCAGCGCCCCCACTGATCGAGCTTGTGGATGAGGGCGGCGACGACCGAGAAGAGCCACGCCCAGGTCGCGGGATCGAGCGTCGAGACCTCGCGCCGCGTGTAGAGGAACAGCCAGTCGTCGACGATCTCGACGTCGAGCTGCCCGGCGTGGTCGAGGAAGCGCGCCATGATGTCGGGCGTGAAGAGGTAGAGCGCGTCGGCCTCGTAGCCCTGCGGGCAGTAGAGCGCGAAGTGCCGGTCGAAGTCGCCCTCGAGGGACAGCCGCTGGTCCTTGTCGAAGCCGACCGGGAGGTTCGAGCCGAAGATCGTGTTGTTGCCCACGGCATCGAGCACGATGTGGGGCAGCGGTGCGTCGAGTCGGATGGCCACGTAGCCCCAGCGATGCGTGGTCTGGTTCTTCCCCGATCCGGTCGTGTACTGGTAGTTCGCGAACTCCGCGAACCGCGGCGCCTCACCGCGCACGAGGTCGTTCGAGCGGCGGGCGCGACCGAGCCCGAAGATCATGCCGGGGAGGGCGGGGTCGCCGAGTGACGGGAGGTAGCTCATGCCGTTCGCGCGCGCGAAGCGGTCGAGCCGGTACTGGCGCTCGCGGCGCTGCCCCTGGAACGCCCGGACGCCCCAGACGACCGCGCCGATGACGAGGGCCGCGATGCCGAGCGAGACCCAGAATCCGGCGCCCGAGGCGCCGTCGGCGTCCGCGACCATGAGCAGGATCGACAGGATGAGGCCGCCGAACCCGAGGATCATGACGCCGACGAAGACGATCACGATCACCGCGACGACCGCGCCGGCTCCGGTGCCGCTCGGGAAGCGTCGCGAGAGCTCGTCGGAGAACCGCTTCACGTCAGCGCGGTCGACGGGCTCGGTGAGGGGGCGCGCGTCGAACGGCACGCTCTGCTGCGTCGTTCCGGACATGGCCTTCACGCTACAAGAGCGCGCGGATCACCCCACGATGACGTCGAGCGCGACCTCGCCGCAGGAGACGCGAGGCAGCGTCGCGAGACGGCTCCCGCGCACCGAGTCGCCGGCCCCCGAGCGATGGTCGGTCGACACGACGACCCGGCCGACGCCGTTCACGAGGGTCACCGGGAGCCCGACCTCCTCGAGTCGCGGCGTGAGGTCGCGCTCGATCGAGTCGACGAGGAGGTCGAGCGCGGCCACGCCGGCGAACGCGCCGCGGGAGGCGACGGGCGCCGCGATGGTGACCGTGTACTCGTCGCTGCAGAGGTAGTCGACGTAGGGGCCGGCGACGTGCGGGCGGCCCGTCGCGTGCGGTACGCGGAACCACTCCATCTCGCTGTAGTCGATGCGCTCCTTGCCGAGCGACTGCGCCGCGAGCACGAGGCGCGACCGGTCGCTGCCCTGCCACCAGGCGAGGTGGCTGCGTGCGTCGTCGAGCAGGTCGATCGCCGCGACGTAGCCCGCGCCGTACACGGCGAGGTCGGGCAGTGCCAGCAGCGTCATCGCGTGCGGCTGGACCAGCGCGTCGAGCTCGGACACCGTGAGCGGCGCTGCCGCGCGCACGGCGTCGAGATCCCGCGAGACGGCGGCGGCGGTCTCGACGAGGCTGTCCACGGGCGCGCGGAAGTAGCTCTCGACGATCGACGCGGCACGGTCGACGGCGGTGTCGGTGTCCTGGTGCATGCTGACCTCCTCCTTGAGGTTCACGGGACGTCGTCTGCGCTCGCGGCGGGTCGCGAGCGCAGCTCGATGAGGGTGTCGATCACGGCCGCCGTCATCTCCTCGACCTCGCGGCCGGCGCCGACGTCGTCGCCGGCCTCGATCGCCGCGACGACGCGCTCGAGGCCGGCGCGGTAGGCATCGCGCGCGGACGCGTCGGCGTCGATGAGCCGCAGGTACGGGGAGAGCTCGGCCTGCAGCTGCATCTGCACGCGGGTCAGCCGCGCCGACTGGCTGAGCGCGACCAGCTCGAGCTGAGCGTCGTCGAGGATGCGGCGCCAGGCCTCGATGTCGGCCGGATCGAGCCGCTCGAGGTGGCGCGCGACGAGGCGCGCCTCGCTGGGGTCGGCGCGCCGTGCGGCGAGACGGACGGCAGCGCCCGTGATCGCGGCGTAGTGGACGCCCATGTCGCGCAGCGCGGTCCGCGTCGCGCGACGGACGGCGTCGCGCGCGTGGGCGAGCGGGTCGGCATCCTCCGCGACGAAGCTGCCGCCGCCGCGGCCGCGCCGCGTCACGACGAGGCCGCGCGAGCGCAGCGAGAGGAGCGCTTCGCGGACGGTGACCGGCGCGACCCCGAAGCTCTTCGCGAGATCGGTCTCGCTCGGCAGTCGCTCGCCCGCGCGCAGGTGCCCGCCGGTGATCGCCTCATCGAGGCGCCGCTCGACGAGCGCCGCGCGCCCCTCGTCGCCGATCGGCTGGAACAGCGCGCCCTGAAGGCGGCGCGGGCCCGAGGAGGCGACGGCGTGCGGCGGCGCCTGTGCGGCCATGAGCGGTCCTTCCTCGAGAGCGGTCGTCCCAACGTTATGCCTTCGAGACTTGAAATATGAACTATGGGTTCATATGTTAAACCTCAGCTTCCGTGTTCGACGATGATCCGAGGAGGAGCGATGAGCCCATCGCCCGCTGCCGCACCCGCCCGCCCGCAGTCCGGCGACCCGCACGTGGGTGCTGTCTCGCTCCGCGGTGTCACGAAGACGTTCGGCGAGTTCGACGCCGTGAAGGATCTCGACCTCGACGTCCGCCCGGGCGAGTTCCTCTCGATGCTCGGGCCGTCCGGCTCCGGCAAGACGACCGTCCTGCGCATGATCGCCGGCTTCGAGGACGCGACGTCGGGCGCCATCTCGCTGAACGGCGTCGACGTGACCCGGGTTCCGCCCCACCGACGGCAGGTCAACACGGTCTTCCAGGACTACGCCCTGTTCCCCCATCTCACGATCGAGGAGAACGTGGGGTACGGCCTGCGAGTGCGGGGCGAGGGGAGGGCCGCGCGCCGCGAGCGCGTGGGCTCCGCACTCGAGCAGGTCCGGCTGGCCCACGTCGCGCAGCGCCTCCCGCACCAGCTGTCGGGCGGCCAGCGTCAGCGCATCGCCCTCGCCCGTGCGCTGATCCTGCGCCCGCAGGTGCTCCTGCTCGACGAGCCGCTCGGCGCGCTCGACAAGCAGCTGCGCGAGCAGATGCAGATCGAGCTCAAGCAGATCCAGCGCGAGGTCGGCATCACGTTCATCTTCGTGACGCACGACCAGGAGGAGGCGCTCACCCTGAGCGACCGCGTGGCGGTCTTCAACGGCGGTCGGATCGAGCAGATCGGCACGCCGCGCGAGGTGTACGAGTACCCGCAGACCGAGTTCGTCGCGAGGTTCCTCGGCCTCTCGAATCTGCTGCCCGCAGACGCGGCCGAGCGCATCGCCGGCCGCCGCGAGGCGCTCAGCATCCGGCCCGAGCGCGTGCGGGTGCTCGGGCCGGACGAGCACGCGCGCCCCGGTGAGGTGACGGTCGCGGGCGTCGTGGCGGAGGTCGTCTACACGGGGCCGTCGACCCGGTACCTCGTCGACGTCGAGGGCGGCCTGCAGCTCATCGCCGAGCGCCCCAACGCCCACCATCCGTCCGCGGCCGAGGCCGTCGAGCGCGGCGCCGCCGTGCGCGTCGGCTGGCTCGCCGACCACGCCGCGCGTCTTCCCTGACCGCGGCCATCCGCCGTCCACCCATCACAGAAGAACCGAACGAGGAGCGATCACATGCGATCCAGGATGATGACCGGAGCGGCGCTCGTCGCCGTCTCGCTGCTGGCCGTGACCGGCTGCAGCAGCACGTCGGAGGCCGCGGGCGGCGAGGAGGCCGCCGGCGGGCTCCAGATCGACGTCCCCGACGTGCCGATGCAGGAGGAGCTCGGCGACTACGAGGGCGAGGTGAACATCGTCGCGTGGAGCGGGTTCGTCGAGCCCGCATGGAGCGACGCGTTCACGGAGGAGACCGGCTGCGTCGTGAACCGCCGCGTGGCGGGCACGAGCGACGAGATGGTCCAGCTCATGCGCACGGGCGACTACGACCTCGTGTCGGCGTCGGGCGACGCGAGCCTGCGCCTCATCGCGGGCGGCGACGTGGCGCCCCTCAACCTCGATCTCATCCCGAACTTCGGAGACGACATCGTCGAGGGCATGAAGGGGCAGGTCTACGACACCATCAACGGGAAGTCGTACGGCGTGCCGATCGGGCGCGGTGCGAACATCCTGCAGTACAACAGCGAGGTCGTCACCGAGGAGCCCACGAGCTGGGACGTCGCCTGGGAGGCCGACAGCCCTTACGCGGGCAAGGTGATCGCATACGACGCGCCCATCTACATCGCCGACGCGGCGGTGTACCTCATGGCGCACGAGCCCGAGCTCGGCATCACCAACCCGTACGCGCTCGACCAGACCCAGCTCGACGCCGCGATCGAGCTGCTCCAGCAGCAGAACGAGATCGTGTCGGAGTACTGGGCCGATCCGGCCGCGCAGATCACGTCCTTCGTCGGCGGGACGACCGTGCTCGGGACGTCGTGGGAGGTGCTGCGCAAGCTCACCGAGGACGAGAAGTTCAAGAGCGTGCTGCCCGAGGAGGGCTCGACCGGATGGTCGGACGCCTGGATGCTCGCGGCCGAGGCCGAGAACCCCAACTGCGCCTACGCGTGGATGGACTACACCTCGTCGCCCGAGGTGAACGGCGCGATCGCGATGAACTTCGGCATGGCCCCCGCCAACGCCGCCTTCTGCGAGACGAGCGACGAGGCGAAGGAGCACTGCGAGTACTACCACGCGACCGACGAGGAGTACTTCGACAAGGTGTGGTTCTGGACCACGCCGATCGAGCAGTGCGTCGACGGCCGCACGGATGTGACGTGCACCAACTTCCAGCAGTGGACGGACGCCTGGCTCTCCGTCAAGAGCTGACCAGCCCGGCGGGGCGGACCCCAGCCGCCCCGCCGTCTCCTCTTCACGACAGGACGACCATGAAACGGCGACTCCAGCTCGCGGGCCTGCTCGCGCTCCCGATGGCCTGGCTCATCGGCATCTACATCTTCTCGCTCGTCATGCTGCTCGTGACGGCGTTCTGGGTGACCGACCCCTTCACCTCGAAGGTCGAGCCCGGGTTCACCCTGCGCAACTTCGAGCAGCTCGTCGCGAATCCCGCCTACCTCTCGACCGCGCTGCGCACCCTCGCGATCGCCCTCGCGGTCACCGTGCTCTGCATCCTCATCTCGGTGCCGCTGGGCATCTTCATGGCGAAGATCGCGCCGACGTGGCTGCGCGCCGTGCTCGCGGTCGCGATCACGCTCCCGCTGTGGGCGGGCTACCTCGTGAAGATCCTCGCGATGCGCATCACGTTCACGGAGGACGGCTTCTTCAACGCCGTGATGGCGCCGCTCGGGATCACGGGGCCCGGGTTCAGCGTGATCACGGTCGTGCTCACGCTCACCTACCTGTGGCTGCCGTACATGGCCGTGCCCGTCTACACGGCCATCCGCCAACTGCCTCCGAATCTCTTCGACGCGTCCGCCGACCTCGGCGCGGGCGCGGGCCGCACCATCCGCACCGTCGTGATCCCGCTCGTGAAGCCCGCGATCATCGCCGGCTCGATCTTCACGTTCTCGCTGAGCCTCGGCGACTACATCGCGGCCAAGTTCGTCGGCGGATCCACGCAGATGATCGGCAGCGTCATCGCCTCGAACATCAACCTCAACCCCCCGATCGCGGCGGCCTTCTCGGTCGTGCCGATCGCCTTCGTCGTCATCTACCTGATCAGCGTGCAGCGCACCGGCGCGCTGCAGCGGATGTGAGGCCGTCATGCTCAGACTCTCCCTCGGCGCGCGGATCGCGCTCGGCGCCATCGTCGCGGTCGTCCTCGCGTTCATGTATGTGCCGCTCCTGCTCGTCGTGCTCAACTCGTTCAACGAGGCGCGCATCGCGAGCTGGCCCATCCGCGGCTTCTCGCTGCAGTGGTGGGGAGCCGCGCTCGCGAGCGAGCCGGTGCGCGCCGCCGTGGGCAACTCGGTCGCGGTCGGGCTCGGCGCGACCGCGATCGCCCTCGTGCTGGGGACCCTCGTCGCCTTCGCGCTGCAGCGCCACGCGTTCTTCGGCAAGCAGACCGTGAACCTGCTCGTCGTGCTGCCGATCGCCCTTCCCGGCGTCGTCACGGGTGTCGCGCTCAACAACACCTACAACCAGCTGCTCGAGCCGATCGGCATCCACGTCGGCTACTTCGGCATGATCATCGCGCACGGCACCTTCTGCATCGTCATGGTGTTCAACAACGTGCTCGCGCGACTGCGGAGGCTGAGCCCCAACGTCGAGGAGGCCTCCGCCGACCTCGGTGCGACGCCGTGGCAGACGTTCCGCATGGTCACGTTCCCGCAGTTCCGCAGCGCGTTCGCCGCGGGCGGCATCCTCGCCTTCGCGCTCAGCTTCGACGAGGTCGTCGTGACGATCTTCACGGCGCCCGCGGGCGTCGACACCCTGCCCCTGTGGATCATGAACCAGATGGCCCGGCCGAACGAGGCGAGCGTGGTCAACGTCGTCGCGACGGTCATCATCGTGCTGTCGTTCATCCCCGTGTGGATCTCGCAGCGGCTCGCGAGCGAGCGCGACGGGGTGTGAGGGGGCGGGCGCGCCGTCACGGGATGTTCACCTCGGATTCCCTTCCGGATACGGCGGTCTCGTAATTCGGCGTCACCTCGACCGGGTTGCCTTTCGATATCGCCCGTCGCGATATCTCCTCCCGAAAGGACACCCGCCATGCGCGCCCGCGCCCTCCCCGCCCTCGGCCTCCTCGCCCTCGGAGCCGTCGCCCTCTCCGCGTGCTCGAGCTCGTCATCCGACGATGCCGCGGCCGCCGCGTCCGACGCGCCCATCACCTTCGCCACGACGCCCCTCGGCGACGACCCGACTGCCGAGAACCCCATCGAGGCGTTCGCCGGTCTCGTCGAGGAGGAGACCGGCCGCGCGGTCGAGATCGTCGACGTGCCCGACTACACGGCCGTCGTCGAGGCGATCCGCAACCACCACGTCGACATCGGGTTCATGAGCGGCTTCCCGTCGGCGCTCGCGGTCAACACGGGCGAGGTCGACGCGCTCGTCGCGTGGCCGGGCAGCGACGAGCCCGTGTCGACGTGCCTCGTGCTCGACGACTCGCCCCTCCAGTCGCTCGAGGACATCACGCCCGAGACGGTCGTGGCGTTCGCCGACCCCGCATCGAGCTCGGGGTACTTCATGCCCGTCGCGATGCTCGACGCCGCCGGCCTCGAGAAGGACGCCGACTACACGGCGATGTTCTCGGGCGGCCACGACATGAGCTTCATCGCCCTCAAGGAGGGTCAGGTCGACGTGGCGTGCACGTCGACGATCTTCCCCACGATGACGGGGACCGACATGTTCCCGTTCGCCGAGGGAGAGACGCGCTCGATCGGCGAGAGCGACTCGATGCCCGTCGCGGTGACCGTGCTCGCCGACCAGGGCATCGCCGACGACAAGCGGGAGCTCCTGCTCGAGGCGCTTCCGAAGGTCTTCGTCGAGGAGAACGCCGAGGCCCTCGGCGCGATGTTCGAGGCGATGCAGGGCACCGAGCCGATCCTCGAGCCCGAGGACGAGCTCTTCGAGCCGTTCGTGGACATCGCCGCGATCGCCGACGTCGACATCTCGGACCTCGGATGAGCCCCGCGGACACGGCCGTCGAGCCGACCACGGCCGAGCTGCGCCAGCGGCTGCCGCTCGTCTCGGTGCGCGGGCTGAAGGTCGCGTACGGAGACGGCCCGCTGGTTCTCGACGGCGTCGACCTCGACCTTTTCCCCGGTGAGATGGTCGCGCTGCTCGGCTCGTCGGGCTCGGGCAAGTCGACGCTCATGAAGAGCCTCACGGGCTTCGCGCCCATCACGGATGGCGCGGTGCGCGTCGGCGGGTACGACATGGCGAACCTGCGTCGCGGACAGCTGCGGCAGGTGCGCGCGTCTGTCGGCCAGGTGTTCCAGCAGTTCAACCTCGTCGGCCGGCTCAGCGTGCTCACGAACGTGCTGACCGGCGCGCTCCACGACGCCGGGCCGCTCAACCTCGTGGGCGGCTTCTCGAGCGCGCACCGGCGTCGCGCGCTCGAGCTGCTCGACCGCGTCGGCATCGCGCACAAGGCGCAGGACGAGGCGCGATCGCTCTCGGGCGGCCAGCAGCAGCGGGTCGCGATCGCGCGCGCCCTCATGCAGGCGCCCAAGGTCATCCTCGCCGACGAGCCGGTGGCATCCCTCGACCCGCGCATGTCGCACCAGGTGCTCGAGCTGCTGCATGAGATCGCCCGCGAGGACGGCATCCCGGTGCTCGTGAGCCTGCACGTCATGCCGCTCGCGCTCGCGCACTCCGACCGCATCGTCGGACTCCGGCACGGCGAGATGCTCGTGTCGGCGCCGACCGCCCAGCTCGACGCGACCGCGCTCGAGCCGATCTACGCGCACGACGAGGAGGAGCAGGATGTCGACGGCATCGCCTGAGCGCACGGCGCGGGCCTCGGGCTCCGCGAGGGCCGCCCGCGACCGCGCCCCGCGGAGCCCGCAGCTGGACCCGCGGGACCGGGAGCGGATGGAGCGGGCCTTCCGCGTGCCGCGCGCCCGGTTCCTGCTCGGGCTGCCCGTTGCGGCCCTCCTCCTCGTGTGGTCGTTCACGGGTGCGGGCTTCGACGTCGGCAAGCTCGGCGAGGGCGCCGTCAACATGGGCGCCTTCCTCTCTCGCCTCTTTCCGCCGACCTGGGACAAGTTCGGCACGATCGCGGAGCTCCTCGTGGAGACCCTGCAGATGGCGATCGTCGGGACCGTGCTCGGCGCCGTGCTGTCGCTCGTCGTCGCGTTCGGCGCCGCGTCGAACATCGCCCCGCGCTGGCTGTACTACCCCACGCGCTGGGTCATGAACGTCATCCGATCGCTGCCCGACCTCGTGTTCGCGCTCATGTTCGTCTCGGCCGTCGGCCTCGGGCCCTTCGCCGGCATCCTCGCGATGACGATCGGCTCGATCGGGTCGATCGGCAAGGTGTTCGCGGAGGCCATGGAGTCGGTCGACCGCGGACCGGTCACCGCGATGCAGGCGGTCGGAGCCTCGCCGCGCCAGGTCGTGCAGTACGGCGTTCTGCCGCAGGCGGCCCCGCTCCTCGTCTCCTACACGCTGCTCCTGTTCGAGGGCAACGTCCGCGGCGCCACGATCCTCGGCATGGTCGGGGCGGGCGGCATCGGCCTCGAGCTCACCACCGCCATGAAGATGTACGACTACGGCCACCTCTCCGCGATCGTCATCTGCATCATCGTGCTCGTCACGGTCATCGACCAGGCGAGCGCCGTCATCCGAAGGAAGATCACATGACCGTCGTCGACGCCCCCGCCATCGCGCTCTCCGCGCCCGTCAACCTCCGTGACCTCGGCGGCATCCGCGTCGCCGGGGGAGCGGTGCGCGAGGGCTTCGCGATCCGCGCCGACGACCTCTCGATCGTCACCGAGGAGGACGCCGCCCGCCTCGTCGCCGCCGGCCTGCGGGCGGTGGTCGACCTGCGCTCCTCCGACGAGGTGGCGCTCACGGGCCGCGGGCCGTTCGGAGCGCTCGCCGACGTGAACTACCACCACGTGCCGTTCCTCGCGTCGATCGGCGACGGCATCGACGACATCGAGCTCGACCAGTCGTCGTTCGCGGGCATGTACGTGCGGATGTTCGAGGGCGCCGCCGCGCAGATCGTCACCGCGCTCGCGATCATCGCGCACACCCCCGGAACGGTCGCGTTCCACTGCGCCGCCGGGCAGGACCGCACGGGGGTGCTCGCGGCGGCCATCCTGCTGACGCTCGGCGCCGAGCCGGACGACATCGTCGCGGACTACGCCCGCACGGGCGAGAACGCCGCGGCGATCATGCGGCGGATCGCGCCGATCATGCAGCCGCTCATGGCGCGATACGGGCTCGATCTCGATGACGCGGCCCGCGCGGCCGCTCGCGCCGAGTTCTCGCCGGCGCCCATGCGCGACCTGCTCGGCGCGCTCGCGACGCGCCACGGGGATCCGCTCGCTCCGCTCCGCGCTGCCGGCCTCACCGACGCGCTCATCGGCCGCCTGCGCGAGCGCGCGCTCGCCGCATGAGCGCGACCGCAGCCTCCGTGCAGGCCGGCGCCGCGCCATCCGCTCGTCGTGCTGAGCGGAGCGGGGTCGCGGCCGAGGGCGGCGGGACGCCTGCTCGACCGCCCGGACGCCCGCGTGCCGAGGGACACGACGCGCGGATCCTCGCCGCCGCGGTCGAGCTGCTCGAGCGCGGCGAGGAGGTGACCGTCAGCAGGGTGGTCGAGCTGAGCGGCGTCAGCCGCGCCGCGCTGTACCGGCGGTGGCCGAGCATGACCGATCTGCTCGCGGCGGCCCTCGACGTCGGGCGCGAGGCGCCGCGCATCCCGCTGGGCGACGACCTGCTCGCGGCGCTCCTCGCGGCGTACACGACCGGATCGGCGGGGCCGGGCTACACCGAGGAGCGCTTCCGGCTGCGCCTGCGGCTCGCGATGACGGACCGCAAGCTCGCGCAGGCGTACTGGCGCTCGCACGTCGCGCGACGGCGCGGCGGCGTCGCCGCGCTGCTCGCGGAGGGCGTCCGCCGGGGCGAGCTGCGCGACGATCTCGACATCGACGCGTGCATCGACCTCATCAACGGCGTCTTCTACTATCAGTTCGTCGTGCGGGGCGTGAACTTCGACGATCCCGCCGCCGTCGCGCGCTGCGAGAAGGCTGTCCGCGTAGCCTGGCGGGGGATGGCCGCAGACCCTCCGGCCGCCGACGCCGCCCACGAGGAGGACGAATGAGCATCCGCGAGATCCCCCGAGGCCTGGTGAACCTCCGCGACGTCGCATCGTCGACCGCGCGCGTGCGGCCGGGCGTGCTTCTGCGCAGCGATGCCCCGCACTCGGGCGACGACGCCCCCGAGGTGGGGGAGTGGCCCCCCGCCGTCGTCGTCGACCTCCGCGACGACGCCGAGAAGAGCGAGGACCATCCGCTGCTCGACGTGTGCCGGGTCGTGGACCTGCCGCTCCTGGGCGGCCGCGCCACCATGGACGCCGACGAGGAGGACGTCGCAGCGTTCCTGCGCGCGGGGCTCGGCGGGATGTACGCCTCGATGCTCGAGGGCGAGGCCGCGGTGCTCCTTGTGCGCGCGATCGAGGAGATCGCCCGGGCGGATGGCCCCGTGCTCGTCCACTGCACGGCAGGGAAGGACCGGACGGGAGTCACCGTCGCGCTCGCTCTCGCCCTCGTCGGCGTGCCGGACGACGAGATCGTCGCGGACTACGTCCGCACGGCCGAGAACATGCCGCACGTGCACGCCCGCGCACGGCGCACGGTCGCGGCGCGGACCGTCGGCGCGCAGCTCGCGCTCGACATCCCGAAGGAGATCCTGTCGGCGCCGGCGGCGGCGATGGAGGGGTTCCTCGACGACCTCGCCTCGCGAGGCGGCGCCGAGGCGTGGTTCCTCGCGGCGGGCGGCGCTCCCGAGACCGTCGCCGCGCTGCGCCGCCGCCTCCGCGCGTAGCCGCCCGCGGTCATCCGCCGGGATCGCCGTGGCGCTCGCGGTGCGGGCGCGGGAGTGGCCGCTGTTCGTGCGTGCGCCGGATGTCTCGCTCGCATGCGGATGCCGCGACCCGATCGTCCCCCGATGATCGAGCCGCGGCATCCGTGCCGACGCGACCGAGCGCGTCGACGGGTCCGCTCAGACGGCGGGCGGCTGCGGCGGCAGCTGCGTGCCCGGCTCGGGCGGAAGGGTCGTCGCCTCGCGACGGGTCGCCGGCGCGGTGCTCGGCGGTCCGGGCACCGACGTCGTGGCCGTCGTGTCGGCCTTGCCCAGCTCGCCCTCGACGGCGCCGAGCCACTTCTCCCAGCGTGAGCGCATCGGTCCGATGAGCCCTCCGCCGATGCCGACGATCGCGATGCCGACGATGGCGGCGAGCACGGCGACGAGGATGGGCATGGTCACCGTGACGGCGATGCCGATCTGGTTGAGCGCGGCGATGACGCCCATGGCGATGATCGAGATGACGACGATCTTCGTGAGGATCGACCCGAAGCGGAACCTCGCGAGCGCGGGCCGCATGAGGTCGCCGACGAAGTTCGCGATCGCGGCGACGACGATGACGATCACGACCGCGACGAGCACGCGAGGCAGCCAGCTGATGATCTCGGTGACGATCCCGGACACGGGGTTGTCGGGGCCGAACGCGCCCAGCGCGAGCAGCAGCGCGATGAGGAGCACGAAGTAGTACACGAGCTTGACGACGAGCGTCAGCGGATCGATGCCCGTCGGCGCGAGCAGCTTCGTGATGCCGGCCTTGTCGAGCAGCCGCTGGAATCCGATCCTCTTGAAGAGGTACTCGAGCGCCTTGGCGATGCTCTTCGCGATGAGCCATCCGATCAGCAGGATGACGAGGAAAACGATGAGCTGCAGGATGAAGCTCCCGACACCGGCGAGCATGTCGCCGATCCCTGCGGTGATTCCGGACCAGTCCATGGTCTGTACCTCCCCCTTCGTCGGCCCGAGCGAGACGATCCCGGACGGGCGTTCTGCCTCCGGTCTAGCGACGGGCCGCGCGCGGCGTCAACGGATGCCGTGGCATCCAGCGGTGTATCGAGCTCCTTCCCCGGGGCGAAGAGGCGGGAGTTCGCGGGAGGAAGTGCCCGGGGAGCGCGCCGGCGCAGGAAGGGGGCTTGGGTCTTCGCCCTCGGATCGGGTACGCTATGAAGGTTGTGCGACGGCAGCCCTGTCTGCGATCACGTCCGCACAACGTGCAACACACCCTCCTGGTGCCGGGAAATGCCCGGCATCCGTTCAAGTCCGAAGGAGGTGGGTAAGTGACGCACCAGTACGAACTCATGGTGATCATCCAGCCTGAGGTCGACGAGCGCCAGGTCCCCGCACACCTCGACAAGTTCCTGTCGGTCATCACCGAGCGCGGTGGATCGATCGAGAACGTCGACATCTGGGGCAAGCGCCGTCTGGCATACGAGATCCAGAAGAAGAACGAGGGCATCTACGCCGTCGTCAACTTCACCGCGACGAGCGAGGCGACGGTCGAGCTCGACCGCCAGCTCAAGCTCAACGAGCTGATCATGCGCACCAAGGTGCTGCGCGCCGAGGAGGCCATCGCCCTGGTGGCTGCCGAGGCGAAGCGCGCCGAGGAGAAGGCGGCTCGCAAGACGGCGGCGAAGGCCTAACGCACCATGGCTGGCGAAACCGTCATCACCGTCGTGGGGAACCTCACGGCTGACCCCGAGCTGCGCTACACGCAGAACGGCCTGCCCGTGGCGAACTTCACGATCGCCTCGACGCCGCGCAACTTCGATCGCGCGTCCGGCGAGTGGAAGGACGGCGAAGCCCTGTTCCTCCGTGCCAGCGTGTGGCGCGAGTTCGCCGAGCACGTCGCCGGATCGCTGACGAAGGGCATGCGCGTCATCGCGCAGGGCCGTCTGCGTCAGCGCTCCTACGAGACGAAGGAGGGCGAACGCCGCACCTCCATCGAGCTCGAGGTCGACGAGATCGGCCCCTCGCTGCGCTACGCGACGGCACAGGTGACCCGCGCCGCATCGAGCGGCGGCGGCAACTACGGCGGCGGGAACAACGCCGTCGGCGGGAACTACGGCGGCGGCAGCGCTGGCGGCGGCTACGGCCAGCAGCAGCGCCCGCAGCAGCAGGTCTCGGAGGAGCCCTGGGCGACACCCGGCCAGTCCGGCGCCGATGCATGGAGCACCCCGGGGTCGTTCTCGGACGACACCCCGTTCTGATTCAGAACTCACACTTTCAAAGGACCCAACATGGCTGGAAAGTCGAGCGGCGACCGCCGCAAGCCGCGGAAGGGCGCGAAGAACGCCGCTCCCGCGAAGTCGATCCGGGTCGGCGTCATTGACTACAAGGACGTCGCGACCCTTCGCAAGTTCATCTCGGAGCGCGGCAAGATCCGCGCCCGTCGTATCACCGGTGTCTCGGTGCAGGAGCAGCGTCTGATCGCCCGCGCGATCAAGAACGCGCGCGAGATGGCGCTCCTGCCCTACGCAGGCGCTGGCCGCTAAGGAGCACCCATGTCGAAGCTGATTCTCACGAACGAGGTCGACGGCCTGGGCAGCGCCGGAGACGTGGTCGAGGTCAAGGACGGCTACGCCCGTAACTACCTCATCCCCCAGGGCTTCGCGGTGGCGTGGAGCCGCGGTGGCGAGAAGCAGGTCGCGGACATCCGCGCGGCCCGCGAGGCTCGTGCCATCGCGACGCACGACGACGCCGTCGCCCTGAAGAACACCCTCGAGAACGCCCGCGTGCGCCTGTCGGTCAAGGCCGGCGCCGAGGGCCGTCTGTTCGGCTCGGTCAAGCCGGCCGACATCGCGAACGCGGTGGCGGAGGCCGGTCTCGGCCAGCTGGACAAGCGCACCATCACGGTGCCGTCGCCCATCAAGGCCGTCGGCGACCACGAGGCGCTCGTGCGTCTGCACGACGAGGTGACCGCGGTCATCTCGCTGCAGGTCGTCGCGCTCAAGAAGTAAGTTCTCGCGAACGCCGGAAGCGGCGCGGAGCCATCGGCTCCGCGCCGCTTCGTCGTGTTCGCGATGGGTCTCCTGGCCGTCATATCGGACTCTCGGAGGCGTGGTTGTACACAGTGCGAACGGCCTACCACAAACCTTCAAGTGCTCCTTTAATCACACATCCATCCACAGGGTGTGTGAAACAGGATGACCAGGTCAGACGGCGTTTCGGTGGAGAGATCTCCCGTGCGAGTCTTTTCTCTCCACAGGGCGATTCCACACCCTCCACGGCGTTTTGCGCAGGCCCTCCACAGAGTTATCCACAGGCCGCGTTGAAGGTGCGGGTGGCTGCCCATAGCCTCGTCGGGGCGGTGTCGGTGGTCGCTGGTGTCATGAAGCAGATCACCCCCGCGGGGGAACGGAAGAGGAGGGCGCGTGTCGATCGCTGAAATCGGGGAGGACCGTCTCGGGGGGCCTCGGGAACGCGACAGGACCCCGCCGCACGATGTCATCGCGGAGCAGAGCACGCTGGGCGGCATGCTCCTGTCGAAGGACGCGGTGGCCGATGTCATCGAGACCCTGCGCGGCCCCGACTTCTACGTGCCGAAGCACGAGGTGATCTTCGAGGCCATCCTCTCGCTCTACTCGCACGGCGAGCCGACCGACGTCGTCGCGGTGACCGACGAGCTCATCAAGACGGGCGACCTCCAGCGCGCGGGCGGGGCCGACTATCTGCATTCGCTGACGTCGATCGTGCCGACGGCGGCGAACGCGGGCTACTACGCGGGCATCGTGTCGGAGCGCGCCCTGCTGCGCCGACTCGTCGACGCGGGCACGAAGATCGCGCAGATGGGCTATCAGGGCCAGGGCGAGGCCGTCGAGCTCGTCAACGCGGCTCAGGCCGAGATCTACAACGTCACGGGCACCGAGCAGACCGAGGACTACGTGCCGCTCACGGTCGCGGTCGACGCGGCCGTCGACGAGATCGAGGCCGCGCGCGGTCGCGACGGCCAGATGACCGGCATCCCGACCGGGTTCAGCGAGCTCGATCAGCTCACGAACGGCCTCCACGGCGGGCAGATGATCATCATCGCGGCGCGACCCGCGATGGGAAAGTCGACCCTCGCGCTCGACTTCGCGCGCGCGGCGGCGATCAAGAACGACATGCCGACGATCTTCTTCTCGCTCGAGATGGGGCGCAGCGAGATCGCGATGCGTCTGCTCAGCGCGGAAGGTGCCATCCCTCTGCAGTCGATGCGAAAGGGCACGCTCGACTCGCGCGACTGGACGACCGTCGCCGCGACGCGCGGACGCATCAACGACGCGCCGCTGTACATCGACGACAGCCCGAACATGACGCTCGTCGAGATCCGCGCGAAGTGCCGGCGGCTCAAGCAGCGTGCCGGGCTCAAGATGGTCATCATCGACTACCTCCAGCTCATGACGAGCGGCAAGAAGGTCGAGTCGCGTCAGCAGGAGGTGTCGGAGTTCTCGCGTGCGCTCAAGCTGCTCGCGAAGGAGATCCAGGTGCCGGTCATCGCGCTGTCGCAGCTGAACCGAGGGCCCGAGCAGCGCCAGGACAAGCGGCCTCAGGTGAGCGACCTGCGCGAGTCGGGTTCGATCGAGCAGGACGCCGACATGGTCATGCTGCTGCACCGCCCGTCGGTGTACGACAAGAACGACAACCCGGGCGGCGCCGAGATCATCGTCGCGAAGCACCGCAACGGCCCGACCGCCAACATCGAGGTCGCGTTCCAGGGCCACTACTCGCGCTTCGCCGACATGGCGCCCGTGAGCGAGTTCGGCGGAGGCGACTGAGGCGAGGCGCCCGGCCCGAGGTCAGTCGCGCTCGGCCGAGGGTCTGACGCCGTCCTCGGTCAGGTCGGGCAAGCCCGCCTCTCTGCGGCGGCGGATGATGTACGCCACGCGCGGCTCGGGGTTCTCGCTGCGGGAGCGGATGTTGCGGAACGTGTTGAGCCACCGCTGGTTCCACGTCCGTCCGTCGGACAGGACGTGTCCGCGCGCCTCCATGGCGATCATGCGGTCATAGTCCTCGAATGCTCCCTCGCGCTCCGCGTCCGTGTCCGCGATGCGGACGCGGCCCGCGTCATCCACCGTGATGTCGATCCCCATCCACCGCTTCGCCGCCCGGATCCGTCGCCGCGCCTCCCGCGAATCAGCGGCCGGCCGCTCCTCGTCGGTCATGTCAGGTGCCGGCGTCCGGCCGCCATCCGGAGGGGATGCTGTCGGGCGTCTGGCCCGCGCTCAGACGGTCGATGTGGTACTCGGCCCACGAGACGATCATCCGCTCCGGCGTCGCGTGGTACAGCTCCGCGAGCGCGTCCAGCGCCCGCGCGCGGTCGACGTCGAGCTCGATGAGGAGCCTCCGCGAACGCGATCCGCCGGACACAGCGCCATCCTACTGAGCGCCCGACGGCCCATTCGTGCTCGAGCATGCGCGGGGCGAGGCGCCGCGGTCCGAGGTCAGACGAACCGGATGGCGCTCTCGAGGCGCGTGCGGACGTCGAACAGCACGTTGCCCCCGACGATCTGCGCGCCGGGGATGCCGGCGCGGAGGACCGCACGCAGCGCGCTGCGGCGGACGGCGGCAACAGGCAGTCCCTTCACGGAGCCGAGCACGACGACCGGGTCGGCGAGGTCGTCGTCGGGGAGGACGAACACGGCGCCGCCGAAGCGGACGCGCGCGGCGCGCGAGACCGAGCGGATGCGCGAGAGCAGGTCGGCGACGGGGGTCGCCTCGCCGATGACCTCGCCGCCGCGGAACGCGACAGGGCGACCGAAGTCCTCGCTCGTCAGGCCGTAGAGGCCGGTCGGGCTGAGGACGACATGGTCGAGCTTGTCGTCCGCGTCCGCCGTCGTCGCGACGTCGTGCCAGGCCGTGAAGCCCATGCCGAGCTCATCGATCATCGCCGAGGTGTCCTCCTCGGCGAGGGTGTCGGCGAGCATCCGCCGCAGCTCCCACGGCGCCGAGCGGACGAAGGCGGGCGCGTACGGGTCGGCGACCTCTCCGGCCCACTCGGCCACCATCGCGAGGTAGCGCCTCCGCCGCCACGCGCCCGCGGCCCCGTGCGAGCGTGTCCGGGGTCGCGTGTCCCGTCGGCCCGTCGCGCGGCGTCCGGCCCACTGCAACGGGGCGCCGTCATCACGGTCATACGCGGCGCGGGCCTCGGGTGTGCCGACGAGCTCCCACGCGCGCTGCACCTGGATGAACGCGGCGGCGTCGCCGCCTGTATCGGGATGGGTGCGCCGCAGTTGCAGGCGATACGCCCGGCGGAGCTCCTCGTCATCGGCCGAGCGGAGGACGCCGAGCACCTCGTACGGCGACGCGGAGAGCGGGCTGTTGAACATCGCCGCCCAGGCTATCCCGGGGCGGCGGTCAGCGCCGCAGGGCCGCCGGGCGCGGCAAGCCGAGATCCTCGATGAGGTCGCCGAGCGCGCGGTCGAGCTCCGCTCCGCCCTGCGTCACCTTGTTGATCTCGAAGGAGCGCAGGCGCGCGCTCGGCACATCGAAGGTCAGGATGGTGCCGGGCTGCGCGGTCGTGTGCGCCTCGACGCGCACGTGAGCGGAGAGGATCGCGCCGGGATCGAGGCGGTGCAGTCGCGCGGCGATGCCGTGGTGCGCGATCGTCCAGACGACGCTCCGCGTCGTGCTTCCCGCGTGCTGCAGGAGATCGCTCGGGCGAGACGTCGCAAGACGCACGAAGCCGCTCGGCGACTCCCACTGCAGGGCGCGGATGAATGCCGCCCAGTCGCCGGAGAGCTGCGCACGGGCATCCGCCTCGGACAGGGAAGGCACCGCGGCCTCGAACGCGTCGACGAGCGCATCGAACTGCGCGTTCGCGGCGAGTCGAATTCGGCGGGCCGTGTACTCGAAGACCGTCTCGTCGACCTCGTAGCTCATGAGACCATCCTCTCGCCGCGTGCACAGGGTCTCGTCCGCCCGCGCGTCGTCCTCGGACCGTCCCTCGGCGCGGTGACGGGGTCGTTCGCCGCTTCACGATGAGGGGATGAGCGCGCTCAGCACCTCCGGGTTCCTGCCCGACCGACCTCCCCTCCATCTTCCGTACGTCGACGAGGAGGAGCGCGACGTCGTGCTCGCGGAGATCACTGATCTGTTCGACGATCTTCCGACCCTCTGTCTCACGGTGGCGCAGAAGCACATCCGGGAGGATCGGCTCGACGTGCCGACGAATGAGCGCGTCTTCGCGGCTCTCGTGGCGCTCGTCGAGACGATGCTCGATGAGGATGGCCCCGAGATCAGCCCGGAGCAGCACGGGCAGCTGCTGTTTCTCACTCTCGTTCCGGGCGTCACGTTCGCGGTTGCTCTGCAGGTCGCCTTCGGCGTGGCGATGGCGGACGCGAACGTTCCGCGCTTCGCCGAGCTGACGGCGTGCCTCGAGCGGGTCGGACTCGACGCTGACGGCGACGTCGTCCTGCCCCAGCCGCCGCCGACGTTCGCGCCAATCGCAAGGCTCCTTCGCGGTGAGGCTCGGCGCGCCATCGACATCGCTCGCGTGCGCCGAGGCATTCAGGTGCTGCGCATGACCGCAGCATTGGCGCCGGCTCTGTTCGTTGTGCCGATCTTCTGCGTGCTCGCCTGGTTGCACTGGGCGGGCGGGCGGCGACCGCTCGCGATGGCGTACCTGTCCGCGGCCCAGACGGTCGATCCGGGCAGCCGAATGGTGACGCGACTGTCGGAGCTCTTCATGGTGCGTCTGCCTCTGTGGCTCTGCGAGTAGATGGCCGCGCGGTCGAGCAGCGGTCATGGTGCGGGGTTCCCTGCGGATTCCGCGCGGTTGTCAGCATCTGAGGTGTTGGGTGAGTTTTGCGTGGAGTCGGGTGCGGGAGGTGGGTGCTGGGCGGTGGCGGTGGTGTCGGTCGATCCAGTTGGGGGCGGCGATGTAGGGCACGCCGTGGTGCATGTGGATGGTCCAGCCGGAGGTGTCGAGGTGGTGGTGGTGCCACCAGCAGAGCAGGACGCCGTTGTCGGTTTCGGTGGGTCCGCCGTGGGCGTGGTCTTGGACGTGGTGGATCTCGCACCAGGCGGCGGGGATGGTGCAGCCGGGGATGATGCAGCCT